>CAYGVZ010000086.1:9281-10214 GCA_964353475.1 uncultured Pirellulales bacterium
AATCTGTTCGCCCATGGGACGTAGAGTTAAGGGCATGAAATCCTGAACTGGGTCTTTTGGACAATGCTTGTCATTTGCAGGTCTGTAATTCGGGTTCTTTTTATGCCACTCGGCTTCCATTTCCCGTGTGATCTGGTCCGCCATTTTCACCCCTCTATCGTTCTCCGGCAGGCGTGGGTTATCTGGCCGCGTCCCATCCCGCAGGTGCCCCCAAGGCTCGCGATAGCCCTTTGCACGATGAGAGAAATAATCCTGTAGCTCATGCATGTGGTATTGGAAATCTCGTGCATCTCCTCGGTCTATTGCGTCCAGTACATCACTGTAAGTAGAACTGAAGTCCCTGAAGTGCCGCCAGGTGTTACGACTTATCCACGGACTGAAGTCACGATCTAAGGCAGCGTAATCAAATGTCGCGTGTGGGCCTCCAAACCCCATTTCACCGAAGCTCTGATGCGTCCACTCTTCCCAAAGTCCATACGGATCCACCCAATTCAGTGGATTGTTACCACAATATGCATATAAATTCAACCCGCCTTCGTACCCGATTGGGTCGGTTTGCAGGAATCTGCCGATGCCTGGCTTGTAGTAGCGTGCCCTGTAATAGTACAGGCCGGATTCGGAATCCCATTCTCTTCCCGTAAAGCGATACGGGTTGCCGATGCTGCTGCTGCCACTGGTATTGCCGAACTCGTCATAAGTGTATTGCTCGACGATTTGCCCATTATTATTTGAAAGAGCAACGATGGAACCAAGTCCATCCTGATGATAGTAATACCTTGTCCCGCTTGCGTCAATCATACAGACGGGATTATCTATTCCCGGCCCGTAAACGTATTTACGCAGGAGCGTACTGCCGCTGTACTCCGCGATTACCTGGTCGCCGTCATAGACGTACTCGATTGTGTTGCCTCCGGCGGTCTTCCTGATTCGCCT
>CAYGVZ010000087.1:0-10109 GCA_964353475.1 uncultured Pirellulales bacterium
AAGAAGTTGCGCGTCCTGTGTTGGGCGAAAACACCGACACTTTTATTCCATTTGTGTGGACGATTTTCTTCTTTATCCTGACGCTGAACCTGCTCGGAATGGTACCGACCGAAGCCGCATTTTATCTTATAACGGGCAGGGAGAACCATTTCGGAGGCGGCGCGACGACGAACATCTGGGTTACGGGCGCTCTGGCATCGGTGACATTCGTCCTGACCCACGCGGCGGGCATCAGGAAGTACGGGTTGCTTAAGTACTTGGCACTGCTGGCGCCAAAGGTGCCGTGGCCGATTCTGCCCTTGATTTATGTCCTGGAGATAGTGACCGCTCTCATCCGGCCTTTTGCGCTTGCCATCCGTCTTTTTGCAAATATGGTGGCGGGACATATGGTGCTGGCTACGTTCGTGGGATTGATACTAATCTTCAAGAACTGGGGGGTCGCGGCGGGTTCGGTAGTGGCGATAGTGGCGATGTCGTTTCTCGAGTTGCTTGTAGCTTTTATCCAGACGTATATTTTCACCCTGCTTTCAACGCTGTTTATAAGTTT
This sequence comes from uncultured Pirellulales bacterium, assembly GCA_964353475.1. Taxonomy (GTDB): domain Bacteria; phylum Planctomycetota; class Phycisphaerae; order Sedimentisphaerales; family Anaerobacaceae; genus CAYGVZ01. Next base: position 548 of record CAYGVZ010000087.1, read on the forward strand.
GGCAGTGGAAGCTGAACATGTTTGATAACCTTATGGTTTTGGAGGTTCGGAACAAATGATTGAGCTAACGGGAAGTATGCTGGCGGCAGGCGAAGCGGGTACCAACAGCTTGGCCATATTTGGAGCTGTGATGAGCTGCAGTCTGGCAATTATCGGCGCGGCGCTGGGCATCGGATTCATAGGCAGCAAGTCAGTCGAGGCGATTGCGCGACAGCCGCAGGTCGGCGGGAAAATAATAACAGGGATGATCATCGCCGCTGCACTGATAGAAGGCGTGACCCTGTTCGCGCTGGTCATCAACTTCCTGGCGATATTCTGGTCGCGATAAGAGAAGGGCTGAAAATGTTCAAACCAAAGACAACAGTGGTGGTGCTGTTGCTGTTCTTAATCAGCGTATGCGCAGCGGCTTCCGAGGGCGCGGCGGCGACCGAAGAAAAAGGTATATTCGGCGGCACCTTTGCTGATTCGCTGTGGACTGTGGCGGCGTTTCTTCTGCTGCTTGGGATACTGAGCAAGGTGGCATGGAAGCCGCTGATGGGACAACTCCAGGCCCGGCAGGAACATATAAGGCAGCAGATTGAAACCGCAGAAAACGCTCGCAAACGCGCCGAGGAATTGCTGGACCAGTACAAGGAGCAGGGAGTCGAAATAGTCAACAAGATGACTGCACAGGCACAGCTTCTGGAGAAAGAAACGATTGAGAAGACGAGCCAGCAGGTATTCCAGATGAAACGGCAGGCGCGGGCGGATGTCGAATATGCCAGGGTAGCAGCCTCGCAGCAGATGTGGCAGGAAGCGGGGGATATGCTGTTGTCGCTCAGCAGCGAGATAGTGGGCAGGGTAATTACACATGAGGATAACCTGCGGCTTCTCGTCGAGGCAATCGAAAAGCTGGACCAGGAACAATCGGGTAAGGGACAATGAGCAGGACCGATGTTGGTTTACACGTCGCCGAGACATATGCCAGGGCGATTTATGAGCTTGCCGAGTCCGCCGAGGCGGACCACGGCGAGCGCGTGGAAGAAGTCAAAGGCGAAATGGAGATGCTCGGGGCGATAATCGCCGAGGAGAGCGGCTTTCTGGATATTATGTCGTCTCCACAGTTTACCGACGACTATAAGCAGGGGCTTCTTGGCCGAATGTTTTCGGGCAGGGTAAGCGAGCTGACATATCAGTTTCTGCTGACGGCCAACAGACACAATCGGCTGATGTTCCTGCCTCATATAATCGCCAGGTTCGGCGAGATTTGGCAGGCGCATCACGGGATAAGCATTGTTGATTTGACGGTTTCCGAGAATTTCAGCGACAGTGAGCTGAAAAGAGTATCCGATGCAATCGCAAAGGCGATGAAAAAGAGCATCAAGTTGAGGTTGAACGTAAGGCCATCGATTGTGGGTGGAGCGATTATAAGATACGGCGACAGCGTCATTGACAATTCGGTGAAGGTGCGGCTGCACAGCGCGGTGCAAACGATAGTGGCGAGGTGTCAGGAACAAGGGTGACAAATGAAATCCGACATTGGCGAAATCAGCAATATACTGAAACAGGAGATAACCAAGTACAAGCACAAGCTTGACGTTTCCTCGGTGGGCAGGGTGGTGGAGGTGGGAGACGGGATAGCGAGGATTTATGGTCTGGACGAGGCGATGGCGGCCGAGATGCTTCTGTTTGAAAATGACGTGCGCGGGGAGGTTTTCAATCTCGAAGAAGATTCGATAGGCGCGGTCATCTACGGCGACTACGTGAAGGTGCGAGAAGGTTCGGACGTCCGCGGAACGGGGCAAGTGCTTTCAATACCGGTTGGGCCGGAGCTGTTAGGCAGAGTAGTAAATCCGCTGTGTGAGCCGATGGACGGCGGGCCGGCGGTGACCGGCACCGCGAGAAGGTTTATAGAGTCGGACGCTCCCAACATATCAGAGAGACAGCCGGTCAACCAGCCCCTTCAGACGGGGATGAAGAGCATCGATTCAATGATACCGATTGGGCGTGGACAAAGAGAGCTGATTATCGGCGACCGCAAGACGGGCAAGACCGCCATTGCCATTGATACGATAATCAATCAGAAGGGGCAGAACGTAATATGCGTCTATGTCGCGATAGGTCAGAAGGAATCGACAGTCGCCGAAGTGGTGGAGACGCTCCGCCGTTACGGTGCGACGGAATATACGGTGGTGGTGGCGGCGGCTGCCGCGGACAGCGCCCCAATGCAGTACGTGGCGCCTTACGCCGGCTGCGCGATAGCGGAATATTTTATGTATGAGCAGCACCGGGACACGCTCTGCGTGTATGACGACCTGAGCAAGCACGCAGTCGCATATCGGCAATTGAGCTTGCTGCTCAGACGTCCTCCCGGTCGAGAAGCGTATCCGGGCGATATATTTTATCTGCACAGCCGATTGCTCGAGCGAAGCGCCAAGCTTGCCGACGGTAAAGGCGGGGGTTCGCTTACGGCGCTACCTATCGTGGAAACGCTTGAAGGGCAGGTTTCGGCGTACATTCCCACCAATGTTATATCCATCACGGACGGGCAGATATATCTTCAGAAGGACCTTTTCCACGCGGGTATAAGGCCGGCCATCGACGTTGGGATAAGCGTCAGCCGGGTGGGCGGGCACGCACAGGTGGCGGCGGTGAAAAGAGTGGCCGCGAAGTTGCGGCTCGACCTGGCGGCTTATAATGAGCTGCTCAATTTCGCGCGACTGGGAACCGAGCTTGATTCTGCGGCGCAGGCCCGGCTTGACAGAGGCAACCGAATGGTTGAACTGCTCAAGCAGCCCCAGTTTACTCCTATGAGCATCGGCGAACAGGTGGCAGTGATTTTCGCCGGCTCAAGCGGATTGTTAGATGATGTTCCTGTGGAGCAGGTCAGTGAACTTGGGGACTCGTTGCTGCGGTGGCTTGCAAAGGAGCATCCTGACTACACAACTGAGATAAATACCACGGGGAAATTGAGCGATGAGCTGTTGGCCAAGTTAAGCGCAGCGATTAAGAGTTTTAAAGAGACGCGCTCGCTCGCCTCGGGGCGAAGCGACGGGCCTCGCGGCGAAGCCGCGGGAAAGTAGGTCGCAAGGGTAATGGCGGCGATAAGGCAGATACTCCAGAGGCGCAAAGCGGCGGAAAACATCTGTCGCATAACTCGAACAATGGAGATGATGTCCACGGCGAGATTCAAGTCGTATCACCGGCTGTGGCAGTCCATAGGCGAGTATCACGACGCCCTTGCGAGGGCCGGGTATCTGATGGTTACGGCCGAGGGCGCACTTAAACATCCGCTTTTGAAAGAGAACTCAAGCGGAAGATGGGCGATTTTTGCGGTCGGCTCGACGCGAGGGCTTTGCGGCTCTTATAATATGGAGATTTTCAAGGTTCTCTCCGTTCATATCAACAGGGCTCAGGCGGCGGGCAAAAAACTGGATATCTATGCGTCCGACAGCCGGCTTCTGACGACCTTAAACCATTACGGCGTTGCTCCCAGAAAGGTCTATACGAGTTTTGACGAGATGCCGACATATATGCAGATTGCCGAAATGGCGGATGAATTTATCGCCCAGTATATAAAGGGCGAGCTTGACTATTTCGGAATCGTATATATGCGGTATTACTCCGCGTCGAGCCAGCAGGCACAGACGCTCACCATAATGCCGCTGACGGAATTGATAGACGATTTGGCTACAAGAGCCGCGATTATCTGGCCGTGGGACATTTCCTTTGAGGACTTTCATTTCTCTCCGTCTTTGCAGAAGGCAGTGGAGGCACTGGCGAAGATGATAATGTGCTCGTGGATAGAGGCGTGCTTTATGGACGCGGCCCTGGCTGAACATCTTGCGCGGATGATTGCGATGAGAAATGCAACTGATAACGCGGACCAGATGATTAAGGACTTGACGACCGAATATAACCGTGCAAGACAGACGCAGATAACAGGCGAGTTACTGGATATTATTGGCGGTACTGGAGCATTAGCGTGAACGAAAAAGAACAAATGATTTCACCGCCGAGCACGCTGAGACCGCAGAGAAAAAAATAAATTAAACTCTGCGTGCTCTGCCCGCCTCGCCGAAGACGGCGAGTCGCGGCGGGCGGTCTCTGCGGTAAAAAGCAGGAGCGAACGAATCGTGAATAAAGGAACGGTAATACAGGTAATCGGCAGCGTCTTTGACGCGAAGTTTGACCCGGAAAAGACCCCGTCGGTTTTTAACGCCCTGCAGATACCCGGCGATTTCGGCAAGGGGCAGACGAAGCTCTACGGCGAGGTCCAGCAGCACCTCGGCGGCGGCAGGATACGTGCAATATCGCTGGGCAGCACGATGGGGCTTAAGCGAGGCATGGACGTTTTTGACACGGGTGAGCCGTTGATGGTTCCTGTCGGCAAGGAAATGCTTGGAAGGGTAGTCAATCTGCTTGGCGAGCCGATTGACCAGCGAGGCCCGATACAGGCATCGATGAGAAGGCCGATACACAGAGACCCTCCCAAGCTCACAGACCTGTCTGCAAAAACCGAGATGTTTGAGACGGGTATAAAGGTTGTGGACCTGCTTTGTCCGTTTGTCCGCGGCGGCAAGACGGGCCTGTTCGGCGGGGCGGGGGTCGGCAAGACGGTTATCATTCAGGAGCTTATTGCGAGGATTGCGTCAAAGCACGGCGGATACTCGGTATTTGCCGGCGTGGGCGAGCGAACACGCGAGGGAAACGACCTCTGGCTTGAAATGCAGAGTACCAAAATCGGCAGCAGTGAAGATACGGTATTGAACCATACGTGTCTGGTTTTCGGTCAGATGAATGAGCCGCCGGGCGCACGATTGAGAGTGGCCCTGACGGCAATGACGGTGGCGGAGTATTTCTGCGAAAGCGGAGTGGGTGACACCTTGCTGTTTATCGACAACATCTTTCGATTCTCACAGGCCGGCTCGGAGGTTTCGGCGCTGCTGGGGCGCATTCCTTCGGCGGTGGGGTATCAGCCGACGCTTGCAACGGAAATGGGGCAACTGCAGGAACGTATCGCCTCCACAAAGACCGGCTCTATAACATCGGTGCAGGCCATATACGTCCCCGCCGACGACCTCACCGACCCGGCACCCGCGACGGCGTTTACTCACCTCGATTCGTTTGTCGTGCTCAAGAGAGCAATAACACAGAAAGGGATTTACCCCGCCGTGGACCCGCTGGAGAGCACTTCACGGCTGCTTGACCCCAATATAGTCGGCCGCGAGCACTATGATGCCGCACAGACGGTGCTGGAGTTCCTGCAGAGATATAACGACCTGCAGGATATTATTGCGATACTCGGCGTTGATGAGCTTAGCAAACAGGACCAGACCATCGTTGCGCGAGCGAGAAAACTCGAGAGATTTTTCTCGCAGCCGTTCTTCGTATCGAGGCAGTTTACGGGGCTTGAGGGCAAGTACGTGGAGCGTGCTGTCACAATAGAAAGCTGCAAACAGATATGTGAAGGCAAGTGGGACCACCTGCCGGAAGAGGCGTTTATGTATGTCGGGTCGATTGAAGATGCGGCTCAGAAGGCCGCAGCACTCACCTCGAAAGTGAAATAGTGGCGGATACGGACAAGACATTTCAGTGCGTTGTTGTTGCTCCGCCGGGCAAAGTAATCGACTGCCGGGTGACCTCGGTCGTCTTCCCCGCCCACGATGGAATGGTAGGAATCCTTCGTGACCATATGCCTATGTTCTGCGAGCTGGGCCTGGGTATGATGGAAGTTGAATGTGAATCTCAGAATGCCGCCGAGGCAAAAAGCAAGGCGTTCCTCGTCATAGATACGGGGTTTGCCCTCATAGGCGAGAATCTTGTCACGCTCATCGCGAATGACGCGGTCTGCTCCATTGACGCCAGGAGAGAAAAAATCGAGCGAAAGATCGAAAAGATACGAAAAGGGCTGTCAACCGCCGCATATACTGCCGAGCAGCAGGAGCGCGAGACGAAAAGGATGACCCTTCTCCAGCAGTTGATTGAAATTGTGGATACAGGTATTGAACAGTTGCTTGTCAGCGGGGACAAGAAGTCGGCTTAGGCGACCGTTTGCGAAGAAGAGCGGCATCGCGTTGTCCCTGCGGTGAACCGGATATTCGCGGACCCCGAGAAAGGCATTCGAGCATTGGTGGAACTCAAGGAAAGCCAGTCGAGCAACAAGCAGTGGCAGAACATCTGGAAATGGTCTGGCCTCGGAATCGAGTTCTGCGGGGTGGTGGTGATTTTCTGTTTCTTTGGCTATAAGGTTGACCAGCGATTTAATACAAGCCCCTGGTTTTTGCTCGTCGGCTTTTTTGTCGGTTTCATTGGAATGATGTACCTGATAATCAAGGACACCTGGAAGATTTGGCGGGATTAGAGCGGGTGGATGAGTGAAGAGATACGGTTTGCCCAAGAACAGGCGGCTCATCAGGAACAGCGAGTTCAGGGAGATTATGGACGGGGGTGTCTGCGCCCGGGATGACACGCTGATTGTGTATGCGGCCGCGAACGACTGCGGGTGGGAACGGCTGGGTGTGTCCGTAGGCATCCGGTCGGGCAGCGCGGTTGTGCGGAATCGCCTCAAGCGTCTGATAAGAGAGGCCTTTCGACTAAGCCGCAGCAAAACAGCCGCCGGTGTGGACTACGTGGTTATGGTTTCTGCCGCGTTATCAAAGCGGCTGCGGCAGTGCAGCAGTTCATCGGCGGCGGCCCGGCTGGTCGGTTTGGAGCGGATAAAAACATCGTTTGTCGCACTGGCAGCGGATGCAGCCGCGAAACTGCGCTAATTAGTAAGCTTGCGGGGTAACTGAGCCGATAGATTAACAGGATAGACCGCGTATGAGACGCAACAGCCGATTAGTAGCGATAGGTCAGGCGGCCAGGAAGGCCGGGGTTTCCCGGCAGTCGCTGCAGTACTATATTATGGTCGGGCTGCTGGAGCCGACCGGTGTAAGCCCCACGGGCAGGCGGCTGTTTGACGACAAGGCGGTCGAGCGTATAAAATTGATTAACAAGCTCAATAAGACCGGTTATCCTTTGCGGGCGATTAGAGAGCTTTTCCTTGAAGGGCGAACCTGTTTGAAGGGAAGCAAGGCGTGACGGATTACGAAAGTATTCAGAAAAGGCGCAGCGTCATCGTCGGCATATTTGTTATCGTCGCGGCCGCTGCATTTTTCTGGATGATATTCAAGTTCGGAGACCTGCCCGTTGTGGTCAGCCGGATGCGCTCTTATCAGGTCTGGGTGCAGTTTCCCAGCGCCTCCGGCGTTGCGAGAGACACGCCCGTACGGTTCTGCGGCTACCAGATTGGCAGAGTTACGGAGGTTAAACCGCCAAAGGAGGTCGAAGACCCCACCACCGGGGAGTACTACCACCAGATTGTAGTGGTGATGAGTATCGACAAGCAGTATGACAATATCCCCACCAAGAGCCAGGCCAAGCTGCTGACCCGCGGCTTAGGCAGCAGCTTTATCGAGATTAAAGTGCCGCCGAAGCACGAGAGGGACGATACTTTTCTGCACGAGGGAAGCCGGCTGCAGGGCTCGACCGGTATGGCCAACGAGTTCTTTCCGGAGGAAAGCAGCGAGAAGCTGGAGGAGCTGATTAGGAGCGTGGGCGAATTCGTGAAGAACGCCAACGAGATTGTCGGCGACCAGGCGAACAAAGAGAGCATTAAGACATCGCTGGCAAATCTGGCCGAGGCCTCGAAGAGGGCTGGCGAGACGCTCGATGACATTAACCGGCTGACGACTTCAGCGCAGGTGATGGTCGAGCACGCCGATGCCAACATCGCCACAGTTGCCGGCTCGATGGTCGCCACCAGTGAAAAGCTGGATAAGGCAATGACGCAACTGGAGGCCATCCTTGCCAAAATCAACGCCGGCGAGGGCACGGCTGGCAAGCTGGTCAACGATGGCCGACTGTACGAGGAAATGCTCGAAAGCGGCAGACAACTGCAGCTGATTTTGCAGGACATCAGAAAGTTCGTTGCCGAATCACGTGAAAAAGGCGTCCCCTTAAAACTCAAATAGATGCTTAGCCCCCTGTGGGGGGTGTTTGCCGCCTCTGGCTTCTCATTTGGCCTTTTCATATCCTTGACCGACCCGCCTGTCTTGTGTAAAGTGGCGCTTCGCAAATAACTTTCCGTGTGTTACTGCAAGGAGATTGATTGAATGAAACCCACGGCGGAAGACCGCAAGGCGATTAAGAAGATAAACGAGCTGGCGAAGCAGAGTCGGATTGACCTCAAAGGCGGCAAGGTCAGGCGAACTTCATCTCGTTTTTGTCTCGGCGTGGAGCACGGCGATTATAACGGGACCGAACTTTTCGGCGTGGGTACCGACCGTTTTATATGGATGGCGTACAGGCCCAGCGGCAACAAAAAGATGCGTCTGTTCAGCGGCGACTTTCCGAACGACGGTGTGGTTGAGTTTGAACTGGGCAAGGTGCCGCAGCCCAGGTCGTCCGAAATCGCTGACACTTGGGCCCGTTTTCCGTACGGCGTCGATTACATCCTCCAAAAAGCGGGGTACAAACTCACACAGGGAATCGATGCAGTGATTTATGGCGATATCCCCGGCGGCGGTATGTCTCGCTCGGCGTCGCTGACGCTCAACCTGATTTTGTCGCTGCTCGACGCAAACGGTATTGAGGAAAAAGACAAATTCAAAATTGTTGATTTGGCGCAGGCGGTTGAGAATGAATACATCGGCTCACCCTGCGGCAAATTGGACCAGATTATGATACTATTCAGCAGGGAGGGATTCGGGACATACTACAATCCCAAGAAGCGTTCGGTCGATTATGTGGCGTTGGGCAAGAAGGCGGCCGATTTTTGCATCGTTGTTATGGATACGGGTACGGTTCGTCCCGGCCTTGAAAAGTCCACGTACAAAGTCCGTCGAGCGGAATGCGAGCAGCTTGTCTCAATCCTGCAGAAGGCGAACTATGGAATTTTGTGCTTAGCCGACGTCAAAGAACAGCCGCTTTACGACAAAATTATGGCGCAATTCGCAGGGCAATATCCTGATTTGTGCGGCCGGCTGAAATACATCTTTGCTGCACAAAAGCGATTCTACGAGATGATGGCTGCCTGGAAAAAGGGCGACATTGTTACGGTTGGGCGAATCTTCCGCGAGGACGGCATCGGTCTGCGCGACGATTATAAAATCTCAGGGCCTGAACTTGAGACGATGTGCGATATCGCAAGAAGTGTCCCGGGTGTTCTTGGCGAGCGTATGTTAGGCGGCGGGGACAAAGGCGCAGCAGGTACACTTGTGAAGGCGGGGAGCGTCAATGCGCTGAAAAAGGCGGTCGATGCGGGTTATCCGCGCAGCCGGCCTGATTATGCATCCAGATACGCCGTTCACGTCTGCAAGGTCGTCGATGGCGTAAGAATATACGAGGGCGTGCTATAACTCCTGTAGTAGCAAGATGATAGGGCGCCTGTTTCACGTTCAAAAAAATGGGCGGGACTTGACAATCAAGCGGAGCAATCTGCTATAATAGTTGAAAACAAGTTTAACGGCAGCCGAAGTCCACGCACAGCGTGGACGCGGGGGACCCAATGTCTTGGGGCGCAATCCTCGTAAGAGGA
>CAYGVZ010000088.1:0-10089 GCA_964353475.1 uncultured Pirellulales bacterium
GGGGGCGGTCGTCAGTTCATTAGCGGCAATGCTGAACGCGGCATCGACGATATTTGCAATGGATATATACAAGAAGCTGATTTCGCCGCAGGCGTCTCAGCAAGCGATTGTGTTCCTGGGGCGCGTCTGCGTAGTTGTATTCGCTGTAATCGCGGTGATACTGGCGCCGCAATTAGGCAATCCCAAAATCAGCAACAGCATATTCACGATAATCCAGGAGAGCCAGGGGTTGATTAGCCCCGGTGTGCTTGCGGTATTTGCCTTCGGGCTTCTGGTACGCAGGGCGCCGGCGATGGTTGGTGCGGTCGGGCTGGTGACGAATATCATAGCGTACAGTTTATTCAAGGTTGCTGCGATGAGCGAGGCGCTGATGAACATCCCGGCCTTGAATTTCCTGCTTATGAATTTCCTGAACCGGATGGCGGTATGCTTTATCCTGTGCCTGATTGTGATGAGCGCCATCACGCTGGCAAAGCCGCTGGCGCAGCCGATTGAGTTCAGGCATAACACGACGATTGATTTGAAGTCGTCCAAAGGGGCAATGCTGTTCGGCGTGGTGGTTATTGCAATCACGCTTGTTTTCTATGTGCTGTTCAGCCCGCTGGTTTTTGCAAAGTAGATTGTGCCTAAAAAGAGCAGATTAGAGCAAAAGAATCGGCCGGTTTGCAGTTGCGAATCGGCCGTTTTTTTTATACCCTGATGCCGGTCTTTGAGTGTGGTGATTATGACACAAAATGTCACAGCGACAATCAAGGGGGAATTCAAGGCGGTTGTGGAGGGCAACAGGCCGGTGCGGGGGAGCTTCCATCGTCTGGAGCTGGAATTTGCAGGTCCGGCTGCCAAAGCGTTTGGGGACGTACAGCCGGGGCAGTTTGTCGAGGTCAATGTGGCCGGGGCGGCGCTGCCGCCGGTTGACCAGATACCGGAGGGTCTGCGGGATGCGGCACAGAGGGACATCCTGCTGCGAAGGCCGTTTAGTTTTACCGCAGTGGCAAAAGACAAGGATATGGCGTATGCGGATATTCTGTATTGCGTGCTCGGCCCAGCCACGCTGCGGATGACGACCCTGCGAAAGGGCGATGTGGTAAGCGTCATTGGGCCGTTAGGCAGGGGATACTGGATGCCTGAGGGGAAAAAGAGGGCGCTTCTGGTTGCAGGTGGAATGGGTGTGGCGCCGTTGCAGCATCTGGCGCAGTACCTGACGGCACACTATGCGACGATTGAGGCGATTGCCTTTGCCGGCGCGAAAACGAAAGAGTCCCTGCCCTGCGAAAGACCCTTCGACAAGATTTCGCAGGGTCTCGAGTTTGCGATGCCCGAGTTCGCCAAATACGGCGTCAGGTCAATCGTGGCGACCGATGACGGCAGTGTGGGTTTTGCCGGGATGGTGACGGATTGCCTGGCGGAATGGCTCACGAATAATCCCGCTCCGCCGGAACAGACAATAATCTACGCCTGCGGGCCTGAACCGATGCTGGCGAAGGTCGCGGCGATTGCGAAGGATAAGAGAATTGATTGTCAGGTCAGTATGGAACGGCTGATGGCCTGCGGTTTCGGCGTTTGCCAGAGTTGTGCAGTGGAATGTAGGAGCGGCGACCAGAACATCTATAAGTTATGCTGCAAAGACGGGCCGGTCTTCGATGCGAAAGAAGTTGTTTTCTAATCACGGATTACGCGGATTGCGCGGCGAGGTATAACGGCGCAAAGTGGGGTCCTGAAGTAAATGGAAGGGCAGGTTGATATATCGGTTGAGTTTGCGGGGATGAAACTGGCGAATCCGGTGTGGCTGGCGTCGGGGACGTGCGGCTACGCGGATGAGATGGCCGATTTTCTCGACTTGAATGGGCTGGGGGGATTTATCACCAAGAGCATCACGCTGAACCCGCGGATGGGAAATCCCGTACCGAGGATTATCGAGACCGATGCCGGGATGCTCAATGCAATTGGGTTGGCAAACGTGGGGGTGGACAAGTTCATCGAAGAAAAGCTGCCGATACTGGCAGGGATGAAGCCGGCGATATTCGTCAACGTGGCGGGAGAGACGATTGAAGAGTACGTTGCGGTCGTTGAAAAGCTGGCGGACAAACAGCCGATAGCCGGGTTTGAACTGAATATCAGTTGCCCGAACGTGAAACGCGGCGGGATTACATTTGGCACACAGCCGGAACTGGTGAGCGAGATAACGTCGGCGGTGAAGGCCGCGTGTCGGGATAAAAAGCTGATGGTCAAATTGACGCCTAACGTGACGGATATAAGCGTTACGGCGCAGGCGGCGGTCGAAGCGGGGGCGGACGCCCTGAGTTTGGTAAATACGTTTATGGCAATGGCGATTGATATCGAAAATCGCAAGCCGGTCCTGGCAAATCGGACTGGGGGACTGTCGGGGCCGGCCATAAAACCTATTGCTGTCTATATGGTCAACAAGGTTTATCGTGAGGTTGCTAAGGAAAAGAATATCCCCATTCTGGGGATGGGCGGGATACGAACGGCGTCGGATGCGATTGAGTTTATTATTGCAGGCGCGTCGGCTGTTGCGGTGGGGACAGCGAACTTCATTGAGCCGGCCTGCGCAGCAAAGATAGTCGAAGGTATAAAGAGGTATTGCACCATCCATAATATAGCGACCGTGAAAGAACTGACGGGTTCTCTTGAACAGTGACAAGGACGAAAATTGTCGAGGATGCAGAGATGAGAAGAGTGTTTGCTGTTATCGTACTGTGCTTAGGGCTGATTTGCGGCTGCGACGCTGTGCGGGAGGGCAAACCTGTCGGCGAAGGAGTTCGGGTAACAGAGCTGCGGTGCGAGTATCTCCAGAACCCGCTGGGGATTGACGTTGTCCAGCCGAGATTGAGCTGGGTGATTTCTTCGTTCGAGCGAGGACAAAAACAGACCGCGTATCAAGTGCTGGTTGCAGGCAGTGAAGAGGAGCTGGCGAAGGGCAAGGCCGGCCTGTGGAACAGCGGCAAGGTGAAATCAGGGGAGAGCAGACACGTTGAGTACGGGGGCAAAAAACTCGACTCGAAAATGAGCTGCTGGTGGAAGGTGAGGGTATGGGACAAGGATGGCGTGGCCAGCGACTGGAGCAGGCCGGCGATGTGGTCGATGGGACTTCTCGCGGACGCGGACTGGGCCGGGGCAAAATGGATTGGCGGGGACTGGACTGGGGAGCCGGCGCCGGCTTTGCCGTGGCTGTGCAAAGAGGTTGCTATTACGGGTAAGCCCAGACGCGCGACCGCTTATGTTTGTGCGCTTGGGTATTATGAGCTGTATATAAACGGCAGGAAGGTGGACGACCAGGTCCTTAGCCCGGCGGTTAGCGACTTTTCAAAGCGGGCATACTATATTACGCACGATGTTACCGATTATCTCGTGGATGGCAAGAACTGCATCGGGCTTTGGCTTGGTCGCGGATGGTATGTCAAGGGGCATCCGGGGGTGGTGCATACCGGGCCGCTGGTCAGAACAACAATCGACGTGGAAGACGCATCCGGGAATTTGGTCGCGATTGTAACAGACGAGTCGTGGAAGGCGAAGCAAAGTCCCATCAAGCCGATAGGCAGAGGGACGGCATTTGGGGATTATGGGGGAGAGCAGTACGATGCACGGCTGGAGTCGGCTGACTGGAACAAGACGGGGGTGGATAGAGCGGGCTGGGGACAAGCGAAAGCGTTTACGCCACAGCACAAAATGTTGTCGGCGCAGATGGTGCAGCCAAACAGGATTATTCAGACCATCGTCCCGGTTGGTGCTGTCGAGGTGAACGACGGCGTATATGAAGTTGATATGGGGAAAAATTACGGCGGTTGGTTCGAGATAACCTTCGACGGCAAGTACGACAGGGGCGACGAGATTAAGATGGAATACGGCGACCAGCATGGCAGGGATGGCGGGCTACGAACGTTCAACCAGCGAGATATCTATATTGCGCGGGGCGAAGGGACGGAAGATTTTCGGACGAGGCATAACTACCATGCGTTTCGGTGGGTGAGAATTACGGGGCTGAAGGCGAAGCCGTCACTGGAAAAGATAAAGGGGTATCTTATTCGCACGGATTACGGGTCGCCATCATCGTTTGAGTGCTCGAACGAGCTGCTTAATCGAATCTATAATACGACTGTGTGGACCTATCAGTGCCTGACGCTCGGCGGCTACGTGGTGGATTGCCCCACCCGCGAACGACTCGGTTACGGCGGCGACGCAGGCACGTCTCTCGAGACGGCGATGTTCAACTTCGATATGGCCGCTCTGTATACGAAGTGGCTGGGCAACTGGCGCGATGCACAGATAAAGAGCGGCGACCTGCCTTATACGGCGCCGGCGTACCAGGACCAGGGCGGCGGCGGGCCTATGTGGAGCGGCTTCGTCGTTGCGCTGCCCTGGCAGTTGTATCTTCACTACGGGGACAAGCGCATTCTGGAGGTGTCGTATCCGACGATTCAGAACTGGCTTGGTTTTCTCGATACGAAGACCAGGGACGGGATTTTGGAGCCGTACATAAGCTACGGTATCAAGATGCCGGAGTGGAATTTTCTTGGCGACTGGGTGCCGCCCGATGGCAATGGTTATTCGCGGGTGAAAGGCAGGGTCGATGAACCCTCGACGAAATTCTTCAACAACTGCTATTACGTCTATAACCTGCAGCTTGCTTCCAAAATAGCCGGCGTGCTTGGGAAGAGTGCGGACGCGTCCGTCTATGAGAAGAAGGCGGAGGCATTGCAGAAGGCGCTGCATGAAAAGTTTTTTAATGCCTCGGATGTTACCTACGCCAATGGCGAACAGCCGTATCTTGCGCTGGCGATTCTAATGGGTGTTGCGCCGGATGATATGCAGGGCAGGGTGATGCAGAACCTTGAGAATGACATTCTTGTCAGGCGCGAGGGACACTTAAACTCAGGGATGCACGGGACGTATTTCCTGCTGAAACTGCTTATGAACAAATACCGCAATGACCTGGTATTCGAGATGGCGAACAAGAAGACCTATCCGGGATGGGGTTATATGCTCGAAAACGGGGCGACAACAATATGGGAGGGCTGGCGGGGCGGCTCGCATATTCACGACACGCTGATTTCGATTGGGTCGTGGTTCATTCAGGGCGCAGGGGGTATTCGAATTGACGAAAGCAAGCCGGGTTTCGAGCACGTTATCATTCGGCCCGGCATTGTCGGCGATTTGAAATGGGCCAGGACGCAGTACCAATCGATGGCAGGGGCGATTGCCACGGACTGGAAGGTTGATGGTGACACAGTACGGTTGGATGTCACCATCCCGGCGAATTCTACCGCGACGGTATATGTGCCGACAAGCTACTATGGGTCTGTGACGGAAAGCGGCAGACCCGCGGCAGAGGCGGACGGAGTAAAGTTTGTGCGAACAGAGTACGGCTCGGCGGTTTACGAGATTGGCTCAGGCAGATACTCATTCGCGGGCAAGTTCCGGCGTTAAGCGGATCAACCGAGGATTGACGGTATGCGACTAATTTGTCGGCGTGATTTTCTAAAGCAAGCATCTTCTCTGGCTGCAGTTGCGGCTGGATTCCCGTATATTGTGCCTGCGTCAGCGCTGGGGCAGGATGGAGCGGTTGCGCCCAGCGAGCGGATAACAATCGGGATGCTTGGCATCGGCTCGCACGGTTTTGAGATGAATCTGCTGACGTTTTTGACGCTGGCGGATGCGCGGATAGTGGCGGTATGCGATGTGGACGATGAGCACCTGAGGGCGGCCAGGGATGAGGTGAATAGAGTTTACGGGAACAATGATTGCGCGACGTATAAGGATTTTCGGGATGTTCTGGCGCGAAAGGATATTGATGCGGTTATGATTAGCTCGCCCGACCACTGGCACGTTGTGATGGCGATAATGGCGGCGAGAGCGGGCAAAGACGTGCAGATGGAAAAGCCGACCCTGACTGTTGCTGAGGGGCAGGAGCTTCTGCGTGTCATCCGCAAATGCAACCGGGTCTTTCAGATGTCAACGGAGGACCGTTCGGTTTACGAATATCATCGGATGGCGGAACTGGTCCGCAACGGCAGGATAGGGAAGTTGCAGAGGATTCGAGTTGGGCTGCCCGCGGGGTACTGGATACGCGGCGACTACGGAAAGAACGACAGGGTGCAGCCCGTGCCGAAGGGCTTCGATTACGATATGTGGCTGGGGCCTGCGCCGGAGGTGCCATATACGCCGGGCAGATGTCACTGGAATTTTCGATGGATATTGGATTATTCAGGTGGGATGCTTACGGACTGGGGGGCACATCTGGTTGATACGGCTCAATGGGGCAATGATACGGAGCATACTGGGCCGATTGAGATCGAGGGCAGCGGCGTCTTTCCGAGGCAGGGGCTTTACGATGCTGCGAAGGAGTTTCATATCAAGTACAGGTATGCCAACGGCGTAACAATGATTGTTGAATCGAGCCAGCCGAGCATACGATTCGAAGGGACAGATGGGTGGGTCGGAAATGTCGGCTGGCGAGGCCCGGTGGAAGCAAGCTCGAAAGAAATTCTCAATTCGATAATCGGGCCTGATGAGATTCACCTGTATACCTGCCCCGCGGGGGAGCATCGCAATTTCCTTGACTGCGTCAAGAGCCGCAAAGACCCATATTTCCCGGTCGAAATCGGGCATCGCTGCTGCAGCGTGTTGCACATAGGTAATATCGCAATGCTGTTGGGCAGGAAACTGAGATGGGACCCCGAGAAAGAGGTTTTCTCGGGCGACGATGAGGCGAACAAGATGTTGTCGAGGGTAATGAGGAGTCCGTGGCATCTGTGAAATTGGGAATTTAGAATTGAGAATTCATAATTGACGCGGAGCATCGCTATGCGGGTGTTAAAGTGTTTAGCAGTCGCTCTTGTGACTATGTGTTTTGTCGGCCTTGTCTGTGCCCAGACAACGGGTCTGAAGAAGGTTGAGCTTGTTGGGAAGGATCTTTCAGCGTGGCGCGTCAACGCCGACTGGGTTGTGACGGGTGATGTGTTCCTGCTCCCGACCAATGAACGTCTTTTGGGCGTCACACCAGGCACGGGCGTAATTGTGAACGGCAAGCAGGGCAGAAGTCCAGTTCTTGTCACCAAGGTTGAGTTTGCCGATGTCAGGGCGCATATTGAGTTTGTGATACCGAAGGCGTCAAGCTCCGGGGTGTTTTTTCAGGGGCAGTACGAGCTTCAGATTTTCGATAGTTACGGGCCTGAAGTGGAAAAGGATGCTTATCCAGGAATGGAGTGCGGGGGGATATACCAGCGGTGGGATGAGAGCCACGTGCCTAAGGGATATGAGGGGTACTCGCCCAAGGTTAATGCGAGCAGGCCGGCGGGCCAATGGCAGCAGTTTGACGTCATATTCAGAGGGCCGCGGTTTGACGAAACCGGCAGGAAGATTGCCAATGCGTGCTTTGTGAAGGTCTGGCACAATGGCTCGCTGATACATGAGAATGTCGAGGTGTCGGGGCCGACGCGGGATAGTATGTGGCCGCAGGAAAAGGCAGCCGGGCCGCTGGTCTTGCAGGGCGACCACGGGCCCGTGGCGTACCGGAATATCTGGATAATGCCGGTCGATTTAGGCAAGGTCGGATTGCCGAATCCCTTTTTTGCAATGGATACGGGAACGATTGATGAACAGCACAAGACGGCGGCCCAGCAGGTGGAGATGGTGAAGGGGTTTGGTTATGCAGGGATAGGGTACTGGGAGAGGAATCCGGCGCAAGGCCCAAAAGGGCTGGCGGAAATGATAACCGCGCTTGACAAGGCGGGGCTGAAGCCGTATCCGACTTACTTCACGATAGACATAGATGCATCAAAGCAGACCTACCTGCCGCTGATAGAGCAGAGCGTCAGGCTGCTCGCCAGCCGCGGTGCGATAATCTGGCTTGCGATGACGAGCAAGCAGCACCAGAATTCGTCGCCCGCCGGCGATGAGCAGGCAGTTGCGGTTGCAAGAGAAATAGCTGACATTGCGCAGCGGTCGAAGGTGGGCGTTGCGCTTTATCCGCACGTGGAGTTTTGGCTGGAGCGGGTGGACGATGCGCTGCGGGTTGCGGAGAAGGTTAATCGCAGGAATGTGGGGGTGACGTTCAATCTTTATCACTGGCTGCGAGTGGAAAAGCCCGAGAGTATGGAGGCCCTGATTAAAAAAGCGATGCCGTATTTGTTCGTTGTAACCATAAACGGGTCATCGCTTGAAGGGTCGATTGAGACGTTAGACAAAGGAACGTATGATGTTTGTGGCTTTTTGAGGGTGCTCAAGTCGGCGGGCTATATGGGGCCCGTGGGCCTCCAGGGGTACGGAATCGGCGGCGATGCTTACGACAACCTGAGACGGTCGATGGAGGCGTGGAAGAAATGTTCCCAGGAGCTGGCGACGGAAGGACTTGAGAAACTGTAAGGGATGAGCGTCTATGGCGAATGATAAGGAGCAATTGTATAAAGAACGGCTGAAACGGTACGTGACGGCGATGAAGAAGGGTAAGCCGGATAAGATACCGATCCGGCCGTTTGTTGCAGAGTTCACCGCCAAGTACGCCGGCTACACCTGCCAGGAGGTGACGCACGATTACGAGAAGGCGTTTGTAGCGGCGAGAAAATGCGCGAGCGATTTCGACTGGGACGCAGTCGTAAGCAATATGGTATATGTCTGGACGGGGCTGACGGAGGCAATCGGCCTGAAATACTACGCCGTGCCCGGGATACATATACCGCCCGATACGGGTTTCCAGTATCGTGAGCCGCCGGAAGAACAGGCGTTTATGAAGCCGAGTGAGTACGATGCCCTGATAAAAGACCCAACCGGATTCCTGTTCAACGTCTGGCTGCCGCGGGTGTCGAAGTATGTCAGCAGCAAGGGCGAGCCGACCTCTTATCATAATAACTTATCGTTCCTCAAAGGCGGTATGGCGATGCTGTCATACTTCAATTCGTTCGGCAGGCAAAACGAACTGTTACGAAAAGAGTGCGGCACCGTCTCGGCAATAGCGGGGATATTCAAGGCGCCGCTGGACATTATCGCCGACAAACTCCGCGGCTATCTCGGCCTTGTGAGCGACCTGTTTGAAAGGCCGAAAGAGGTGATGGCGGCCTGCGAGGCGCTGATGCCGCATCTTGAGTTTGTTGCGCTTGGCGGCGCCGACCCCGACAAGAATGTCCCCATCGGCTACTGGATGCACCGCGGCTGTGTCCCGTTTGTGACTATGGAGCATTTCAACAAATTCTACTGGCCGACGGTCAAGCCGATTATCGAGTCGATATGGTCGAAGGGACATCAGGTCCTCTTTTACGCCGAGGGCAGTTGGGATGCACATTTGAAATCATTCGCCCAGTTGCCGGATTGTTCGATTGTCTATCACGTTGACCAGGGGGACATTTTCGAGGTTCATAAGGTATTGGGCAGCAAATTTTGTATCAGCGGCGGAATACCGAATTATCTGCTCGGTTATGGAACGCCCGAAGAAGTTCGCGGCTACTGCAAAAAGGTAATCGACGGTGTCGCCCGCGACGGCGGGTACATTATGGACGCAAGTGCGATTATCCAGAACGATGCGAAGGTCGAGAACGTCAGGGCGATGACGCAGTTTACGCGGGAATACGGAGTGTATTGATTATTTGCGGGACTATTAACATGACGAAAAAAGAAGAGAAGCCGAGAGCAAATCCTGGTGTGTGTTTTCCGTGGGAGGAGAAGTTGAAAGAATTAGGCGAAGTTAAGGGCGATAAGGAGCTTGTCAGGAAGATATGGGAGGACGCTGACGGCTTGGCGTATGTTTACATCTGGCATTGTTTGTTGTCGTTCTGAGAGTGTTCAATCGAGGTCGAAGGGGGTGTTATCAACCGGGTCGAACCAGCCGAGGAGCATGGCAGCGGAATCAGCCCCATACGCGTTGAGGCCGCCGGACTCGGCTAAGGATTCAGGGGCGATATGGCCGTCACTCCAGGCGATATTGGCGCTAAGCCGGTGACGGAAGTGAATCGAGGGGGAGGCAAGCAGCGACTTTATTATTTTGCCGGCGATGACGAAGCGAGGCGGCTCGGCGAAAGAGTACTCGTGCAGGTATGGGACGCCGTTTCTAAGCCGGGCCATCGCGCAGTCGGCGAACAT
>CAYGVZ010000089.1:0-10028 GCA_964353475.1 uncultured Pirellulales bacterium
CGCGGAGGCGGAAAAACGTGCACAAGCCGAGGCAAGGGCAAGGGCCGTTGCCGAAGAAAAGGCCCGTACCGAAGTCGAGGCAAGACAGAGAGCCGAGCGGGAGGCAAAGGCAAATCTCGATGAAAAGACGAAGGCATTCGTCGAGGCGATGGAGCAGGCGAACAGGCGCCTCGATGAGCAGGCGCAGGCCGCAACGGAGGCGCGTCGCCGGCTGAAGGTCGAGACGGAACTGCTGACAGAGGCACAGCGGCAGTTGGAGGAGGCGACGGAATCAGCGGCACGCCTCACGCGGGTTGAGGATGAAATGCGTCTTGAGCTGGAACAGAGGGCACAGACCGAGACGGCTTTGCAGGAGAAGCTCAGGGGATATGGAGCGGCGCTGGCCGAGATGGAAAAGCGGCTTGAGGAGGAGGTCCTCGGCCACAGCGAGGCAAATGAGCGGCTTGACCAGACCGCCGCGGCACTCGCTGAGGTGCAGGAGAAGATGCGTCTTGAGTTGGAACAGAGGGCGCAGACCGAGACGGCGTTGCAGGAGAAACTCAGAGGGTATGGAGCGGCGCTGGCTGAGATGGAAAAACGGCTTGAGGCGGAGGTCCTCGGCCGCAGCGAGGCAAATGAGCGGCTTGACCAGGCCGCTGCGGCGATGGCTGAGGTGCAGGAAAAGGTGCGCCTTGAGAGCCAGTCGCACGCCGAGACAAAAGAATGGCTGAAGAACGAATCGCAGAAGCGAGCTGATGCTGAAAGGCAGGTACAGGAACAGATAAAGGAGCGGCTCAGGACCGAGGCGCTGCTCGAAGAGGCGAAACGCAGGATTGCAGCGGAGATAGCAACCAGGGCGGATGCAGAGCAGGCCGCGAGGCAGCAGTTCGCCGAAAAGGCCGCAGAGTACGGGCGGGCGCTTGCCGGGGCTGAAGAAAAGATAAAGTCATTAGCGCAGGCGGCCAAGCAGGCAAATGACAGGGCGGAGCAGGAGGCAAAATCCCGCGAGATGGCACAGCACCAGGCCGGGCAGTTGGAGCGAGACCTCGCGGAGCAGGTACGCAAGCTGAAATTGCAGGCCGAGCAGATGGCGCAGGCGAAAGAGGAAATCGCTGCGCAGACGAAAGCGAAACTGGCCGCCGAAGAGACGGCTCGCCGCGAGGTTGAAGCAAGGGCAAAGGCAGAGGCGCTTGCACAAGCCGAGGCAAAGGCAAGGGCTGAGGCGCAGGAGCAGGCGCAACTACAGGTTGTAGCCCGCGAGGACGCCCAGGCAAAGGCATCGGCTGAATTAGAAGAGCGGGCAAGGCAATATGGCGAGGCGATTGCACGGCTGCAGGAGCAACTGAAAAACGAGTCGCAGGCAAGACAGGAAGCGGCGGAGCGTCTGCAGCTCGAAACTGAGGCCAGAGGACAGGCAGTCAGCCAATTGCAGGACCTGTCTGAAGAAATTGCGCAGCTCCAGGCAGAACTCGATGAGTACAAGGCAGCGGCCGCCGAGAGCAGAAAGCAGCTTGATGCACAGCAACGGGCGACCCTGCAGTCGCAGAAGCAGGCGGAGGATTACGCCGAGCGAATCAAGCAGCTTCGCAGCGAGCTTGAGAGCCAGACCAGGGCAAGAACAGCGGCGGAAGAAAAACTCAAAGGGCAAATACAGGCCAGGACTGCCGCCGAGCAGAAAGTGCAGCAGGAGATTGAGCATCGCGCCAAAGCGCAGGCAAGAGCAGAGGATGCCGAGCGAGCGAAAACAGAAGCAGAAGAAAGAGCAAATCGCCAGGCGGAAACAACGGCAGCGATTCAGCAGCAGACAAAAACAGAGCTTGAGGAAAAGGCCAAAGAGTATGGTCAGGCGATAGCAACCGCGCAGGAGCAGGCGAGGGCTTCTAAAGAGGCGTTGCAGAAGGCGGAAGGAAAACTGGCGGAGCAGACGCTGGCAAGGATAAGCGCTGAGAACGAAGCAGGAGAGCACGCCTCTGCATTGGCGGATACCAGAAAAGATCTTGAAGCCGAGCGTGCAGCGCTGGCGGCGTCGCAGGGGCAGGCGGCAATCGAAAGACAGGCGAAGGAGAAGAGCGATGCCCAGTTGACTGAGTTGACCGAAAAGGCGGCACACCTGCAGCAAGACGTTGAGAAGCTGACAGAGAACAAGAAAGACCTTGAAAGCAAGCTCAGCACAGAGCACGCAGCCGGAACAGAACTCGACGGCCTTGTAAGGAAACTCACGGAGGAAAAGGCGAGGGTCGAGACGGCTGCTGCAGGCGAGGCCAAAGCACGGGCCGAGGCACAACGTATGCTCAGGACCGAGACCGAGCAAAGGACACGGCTGCAGGAACAGTTGCGCCAGGCCAATGAGGCAAGGACGGCGGCGGAGCAAAGTGCACAGCAGCAATCGCAGGCACTTGCCGCGGCCCGGCAGGATGCGAGAAATCAGGCGGAGCAGAGAGCGGAAGCTCAGGCAAGAGCGGAATCAGCCGAGACGGCGAGGGCTAAAGCAGAAGAAGCAGCAAACAGGGAAACAGAGGCGAGAATAACAGTTGAGCAGCAGGCGAGAGCCGAGATTGAACAAAAGGCGCTCGCCTACGGCGAGGCGATAGCAGCGGCGCAACAGCAGGTCGCAGTTTATGAAACCCAGCTTACTCAAATGAGAAAAACACTTGAGGCGGAATCGCTGGCGAGGACAAATGACGCAAAACATACTGCGCAGCTTGAGGAGCAGTTGGCAGCGGCGGAGCGGGCGTGCGAGGAAGCGCAGTCGCAGCTAAAACAACAGGCGGAATTGTTGGCGCAGGCGGATAAAAAATGGCGGGATGAATCGGCGGCCAAAGGTGAGCTTGCGGAGAGGGTTAAAACGGAGACAGCAGGACGCCTGCGGGCGGAAAAAACCGTGCAGGCCGAGAGCGAGAGAAGGGCCGCACTTGAAAAGAAATTGAAAGAAGCCACGGACTCGCGCGCCGAGCGGCTTGCAAGAGAGGAGGCGAAGGCCAGGGCGAAGGCACAGGCGGTCGCCAATGAGGAGGTGTTAGCCGAGGCCGGGAAGCAGGTGGAGGCGGCCGGCAGAGAGCGGGCCTTGCTGGAGAAACGACTGGAGGCGGAGATTGAGGCAAGACGCCAGTCGCAGGAGGCGGCGCAAAAAGAAATAGCCGAACGCGCTAGGGCACAGGCCCTTGCCCAGGCCGAGGCGCAGATGAGGGTTGAGGCGGAGAATCGACTGAAGGTCGAGGCAGAAGAAAGAGAAAAAGCGGAACGTCGCGGCAGAGCAGAGTTAGAGGAGAAGGCAAAGCAATTCGCCGAACAAATCGGCCGGATTGACGAAAAGGCACGGTCGCTCGCTGAACTGCTCAAGGCAGCCGAGGAACAATTGGCGGCTGAGCGACAGAGCAGGGCGGAGATGGAAAGCAGAGCGGCTGAATACGCCGCCGCTCTTGAGCGGACGCAGGGAGAACTTCAGGTACAGACGCAGGCAGCGGCGCAACTTGAGGATAAACTTAAAAGTGAAGCCGACGCTCGACGGCGGGTAGAGAGTCGGCTTGATGACTATGCGGAGCGAATAGACGAAATCGGAAGAAAGGCGGAGACGGAAATAAAGGGGCGATTAGAGGCGCAGGAGCAGCTCAAGGTCGAGATGCAGGCACGCCTGCGCGCTGAACAACGTGGGCAGATTGAGGCCGAGGAAAGAGCCAGGGCGCAGGCAAGGGCAGAGGCGGCCGGCCAGGCAAAAGCGGAGGCCGAGCAACGGCTGACGGCTGAGAGCCAGATCAGGGCCGAGACGGAGCAGCAATCAAAGGCAGAGGCGGAGCAAAAGGCCGGGCAATATGGTCGGGCGATAGCAGCGGCGGAACAAAGGGCAAAATCACTCGAAGAAGCGATTAACGAGGCGATGGAAAAAGCCGCGGCGGAATCCGCCGCCAGGGCCGACGCGCAGAAAGAGGCAGCCGAATATGCGAAACGTCTTGCTGACGTAGAACGGAAAGTCGAAGAGTTGAATGCCGTGAAAGCGAGTATCGAAGAGCGATTGAAAGCAGAGGCGCAGGCCCGTGGCCATGCTGAACAGGAGCTGAAAGACGAGGCCCAGTTGCGGGCAAAGGCGCAGGCGCTGGCGGAGGCGATGCAGCGGGCCAGTGAGCAGGCGGAACAGAGGGCAAGAGAGGAAACGCAAAGGGCCGCGCAGATTCAACAGCAGACATCGGCGCAACTGGATGAGAAAAGCAGGTCGCTGGCGAAATGGATGTCGGAAGTGCAGGAGAAACTGAAGGCGGAGGCGCAGGCCAGGGCCAGGGCCGAGGAGCAGGCAAAGACGTTTGCGGAAGCATTGTCAAAAGCACAGCAGCAGGCCGAGGCCGACGCAGCCCGAGTCGCCGAGTTGCAGGATAAGACAAGGCGGTATGCCGAAACGTCGAGCGAGATTACAAAGAAGCTTGATGCCGAGACCAGGGCGCGGACCGAACTTGAGAAACGGCTTGAAGCAGAGACAAAGGCCAGGTCCGGCATAGAAGGCAATACCGCCAAATACGCGGAAGCAAAGACAAAGGCGGAGGCACTTGCACAGACCGAGGCAAAGATGCGGGCGGAGGCGGTCGAGCAGGCAAAGACGGCGGCGAAAGCCGGACGGGAGTTGGAGGCAAGAGTGCGGGCGGAGCTGGCGGAAAAGGCGGAGGCCTACGGTCGGGCGATTACAGAACTGGAGCAACGGCTGAAGATTGAAAGCGACGCCAGGCGGCAGGCCGAAGAACGATTGCGGTCGGCAGCGGAGGCAGGGCAGGAAACAAGCCGGAAGGTTGAACAATACTCAAAGGAGGTATCTCGCTTACAGGCCGCGGTTGAAGAACAGGTACGGCTAACCGCCCGGACACAGGAGGAGCTAAAGGCACAGGTTGAGGCCAGGAACAAAGTCGAGCGCGAGACGGCCGCAGCCGTCCAGAAAACGGCCCAGCGGAAAACAGCCGAGCTTGAGCAGGCGGAGAACAAGTACCGTGAACAGTTGGCAGCTATTGAGCGACAGTTAAATGAAGAGATTCAGGCAAGACGGCTGACAGAAGAAAAACTGGCGGCACAAACGAAGACAATGGCTGCAGCCGTCCAGAAAACGGCCCAGCAGAAGACAGCCGAGCTTGAGCAGGCGGAGAACAAGTACCGTGAACAACTGGCAGCTATTGAGCGACAGTTGAATGAAGAAACTCAGGCAAGGCGGCTGACAGAAGAAAAGCTGGCGGCACAAACGAAGGCAATGGCCCAAACCGAGGAAAAACTGCGAACAGAGCTTGGGGACAAGGTCAGGACGCAGGAGCAGGCAAAAGCAACCCTGCAGGAGAAGCTGGAAACGGAGAGGCAGACGAGAGAACAGCTCGAGAAGAAGTTCAAAGTGCAGGCGGAAAAGAGCGCCAAAACAGAGGAGCAGCTAAAGACACAGTTGCGTGCACAGTCGCAGACCGAGCAGGAGGCGGGCAAGTACGCGGAAGAATTATACCAGGCAAACAGGGCCTTGGAGGACGAGACGGCCGCAAGGGCAGATGCCGAGGCGAAGGCGCAGGAGTTCGCTTCTTCGCTTGAGCAGGCCCGCAGGACGCTGGGCGAGTCGACGGCGGCGAAGGCCGGGATGGAGGCGAAACTGGACGCCCTGGCACAGGAGCGGGTGCAGGCGCAGGAGAACGCGAGGATATATGCCGAGCGGCTTGCCGAGGTACAGAGCCGGCTTGAGCAGGTCATCGAAGCCAACAGGCGGCTTGAGGAAAAACTCCAGGCGGAGGCCGAGGCACGGCTAAGGGCGGAGGAAAAGGCGGAGATTGAGACCGAGCAGCGGGTTCTCGCGCAGGAGCGCGCCGAAGAGGAGACGGCAGCAAGGATTCAGGCGGAGGAAAATGCCGCGCGGCAAGCGGGGCCGGTTGAGGCGGAACAGCAGACCCCGCAGGTTGAGATTGGCCAGGTCGTTGAGAGTAAGGGTGCGTGTGATTGCTGCGGCAGGAGCGATGTGCCTGCCGGCGACTTGCACAAAATCGACTCGGGACACCTGTTTTGCTCGGAATGTCTGGCAGCGATGAGGAGATAGGAATAGCCGCCCCGCCCAATCGCTCGAAATTGTGCGAGTATAAGCACCGCTAATGCCACACACCGCCAATTTTAATTTCGGTGACTCTGTCCGGTCTCGTATAATAATATGATTGTGGTTGCCTCGTTTTTTTGACAGGGGAGCAACAAGCTGATGTATGAAATTGTAACAAAACAGGCCCTTGGGCCTAACGTCACAAAATATGAAATAGCAGCACTGCGAATCGCCAGGGCGCGCCGATGCGGGCAGTTTGTAATCGTCCGGGCGTTCAGGCACTCCGAGCGCATCCCCTTGACCATTGCCGATGTTGACGCCGGGAAAGGCACGATAACGCTGATTGTCCAGACGGTCGGCAAGAGCACGCTTGAGATGTCAACTCTCAACGAAGGCGACAGCTTTGCCGATGTGGCCGGGCCATTGGGGCAGGCCAGCCATCTCGAAAAATACGGCACGGTCGTTGTCATCGGCGGCGGCCTGGGTACTGCGGTGGTCTATCCGCAGGCGGTCGCCCTGCGAAAACTCGGAAATAAAATCGTCAGCATCATCGGTGCAAGGACAAAGGACCTGATTATATTGCAGGACCTTCTCGCCTCGGTCAGCGACTGCCTGATTATCACAACCGATGACGGCTCGGCTGGTATGAAAGGCCTTGTTACGGACGCCCTCAAGAAGCTCTTCAACGAGCCAGGTACAAAAGTAGATGCGGTATATTGCGCTGGCCCCGTAATTATGATGAAGGCCGTTGCGCAAACGACAAAGCCGCTGAATATCCCGACCATCGTGAGCTTGAATCCCATAATGGTTGACGGTACAGGTATGTGCGGCGGCTGTCGCGTTACTGTCGATGGGCAGCGGAAATTCGCGTGCGTTGATGGTCCTGAATTCGACGGGCACAAGGTCGATTTCGACGCACTGATGGACCGGCTGACCACGTATAAAGACCAGGAACAAAAGACGCTGAACA
Organism: uncultured Pirellulales bacterium; assembly: GCA_964353475.1. Classification (GTDB taxonomy): domain Bacteria; phylum Planctomycetota; class Phycisphaerae; order Sedimentisphaerales; family Anaerobacaceae; genus CAYGVZ01. The sequence goes on from CAYGVZ010000089.1 coordinate 6,984, forward strand.
GGTACAAAGACCACAAGTGCAAAATCGGGCTTTAGCGGGCGGACACAAAGGCGATTTGATGAGCAGCGATAACCCCATAAACCAGAACAGCAAACTGACGGCCAAGCAACGATTAGCCATGCCGCGCCAGAAGATGCCTCAGCGAGACGGCGGTGAACGAAGCAGGGACTTTAAGGAAGTCAACATCGGCCTTGCCGAAGAGGTCGCCATCCGCGAGGCGATGAGATGCCTGCAATGCAAAACCCAAAAATGCGTCGATGGCTGCCCCGTTGGTATAGACATCCCCGGCTTTGTAAAACTCATAGCCGAAGGTGATTTTCTCGGCGCTGCTGCGCTTGTCAGAAGGGACAATAACCTTCCCGCGGTTACAGGCAGGGTATGTCCCCAGGAGACCCAGTGCGAGATACGGTGTGTTCGCTGCAAGAGCGATGCGCCGGTGGCCGTTGGCTGGCTGGAACGGTTCGTCGCCGATTATGAAATGCGCCATCGCACGGGCAGGCCGCAACCCAACCCCAAAAAGACCGGCCGCAAAGTCGCCTGCATCGGCTCGGGACCAGCCGGTATAACCTGCGCAGGCGAACTTGCTAAAATGGGCCACAACGTTACCGTCTTCGAGGCATTTCACAAGCCGGGCGGCGTCCTTGTCTATGGCATCCCCGAATTTCGTCTGCCGAATTCGGTCGTGGAAGATGAAATCGAAAACCTCAAGGCGCTGGGCGTAAAGATTGAAACCAACGTAATAGTCGGAAGAACAACAACAGTTGAACAGCTTATGAACGATGAGGGCTTCGAGGCCGTGTTCATCTCGGTCGGCGCAGGCCTGCCGGAATTTATGGACATCCCCGGCGAGAACTTCAAGGGCGTCTATTCCGCTAACGAGTACCTCACTCGCTCGAACCTTATGGAGGCATATAGCGGCGAATCTGATACGCCGATTATCCGCGGCAATCGCGTCTGTGTAATCGGCGGCGGCAACACCGCGATGGACGCCGTGCGGACAAGCAAACGACTCGGAGCAGACCAGAGCATCATCGTCTATCGCAGGGGACCCGAGGAAATGCCCGCCCGGGCCGAAGAGGTGCACCACGCCGAAGAAGAAGGCATCGTATTCGAGTTTCTTACCGCTCCGGTTGAAGTCCTCGGAGACAACAAGGGCTGGGTCAGGGGCCTCAGGTGCATCAGGATGAAACTCGGCGAGCCAGACGCCTCGGGCAGACGCAGACCCGTCCCCATCCCCGGCTCGGAATTTACCATCGACTGCGACCTCGTCATTGTCGCTATCGGCACGCAGGCCAACCCCCTGCTCACCAAGACAACGCCGGGACTCAAGCTCAACAAGTGGGGCTATGTCGAAGTCGATGACAATATGATGACAGGCATCCCCGGCGTCTTCGCCGGCGGCGACATCGTCCGCGGCTCCGCCACCGTCATCCTCGCTATGGGCGACGGCAAAAACGCCGCCGCCAATATCGACAAGTACCTCTCCGCCAAATCGAAAACCTGATACCCCGGGTGCGCACTCCATCTTTTCGTCTCCCATTCTCGCCTCTTACCCACCTTATAGAGGCCATCCTCCTGCTTCACACAGTTTTTTTGACAGACCGGCATTTTTCGCTTGAATTAGTATCGCAAATTTGCGATATTATGAATAGCAGGTTGAAGCTATTTGGGAACACGGATGCCAAAAACAGCAATAAGAATATATAAGGAAGCGGATGGTTCTGCCCCATTGCTTGACTGGATGGATAAAATGCCCGTAAAGGCCAGAGACAAGTGCATTGCCAGAGTCGAACTCCTGGCAGAATATGGGCACGAATTGCGAAGGCCCATCTGTGACTATCTTGAAAACGCAATATACGAATTAAGGGCGAAGCATAATAACGTCAACTATCGCATTCTGTATGGCTTCGCAGGCAAAGACATAGTGCTGTTATCACACGGATGCACAAAGGAACAAAAGGTGCCGAGAATTGAGATTGAAAGAGCAGTGAGGAACAGAACGAATTACCTCCACAATCCCACTACACATACATATCAGGGGGAACTCTGACAATGCGCAAAAAAAGAAGGACAACCGATGCGGTAAACATACTGCACCAACGATACATCGCCGGCAGCACCAGGCGGGCTGCCGCCGTCCGGCTCGAACGCGAGAAAGCCCATATTGCAATGCAGATTTCACGACTTCGCACCAGAGCGGGGCTGACCCAAAAACAGCTTGCAGACCTTGTGGGCACGACTCAATCGGTAATAAGCCGGCTTGAGAGCACCGAATATAGCGGGCACTCAATGAGTATGCTGGGAAAAATCGCGGCTGCACTGCGATGCGAGGTACGCGTTGACCTGGTGCCGGAAAAGAAGGAATACGCCTGTGCGTAGCTGCTGTTTCTGGAACATCCTTCTCATGGGCGACGGCAAAAAAGCCGCCGCCAATATCGACAAGTACCTCCGCGAGAAAAGACAGGGCTGAGCCAGTGTGGCAGCTCAGCCCCATTATGGAGGAGGGTGCTAATCTGAAGATTACTTCTCGCTTTCTGCTTACTTACATTCTCCTCGTTTCCCCGACCCCTTCGGCCCGCTTATGACTTTTATTGTGTCGCTGCCTTCAAACTCCCGGCCATTGATTAACTCGCCTGTAATCAGCAGCTCAACCCTCCCTGGCTGCAAAATCGCCTCGGCGGCCTGCCTGTCAAATAAGACCAACGCCGTCTGCCCTGTGACAAGCACCCTTTGTGCGGCGATTTCCTCTTGTATGAAGACGCTGTTCGCTTCGATTTCTTCAACATCGTATGGCTGCGGCAACCTTATTGTGCAGATTATCCACCGCCCATTGCTCTTGAGGTTCAGAACGTTGGGCATTATGCAAACCCGCGCCTCTATCGGCGGGATAGATTCATAGGCCCCCATATCCACAATTGAATTTCCGTCCCCGTCGCCGTCAAGAACTCGGGGATTGCCGTCCCGGTCCATCTCATTCGGCCCGGCGATAAAATTCGGCTCGCCCGCATCTATACACGGTGAATCGCCCCTCAGCCGATAGTCCCC
>CAYGVZ010000090.1:0-3836 GCA_964353475.1 uncultured Pirellulales bacterium
CAAGCTGCCTGCCTCGACCTTGACCGTGCCGTCAAGGTTGACGCCCGCGTCGCCGCCAAGATAAAGGTTGCCGGCGCCGGTCTTCGTAATCGTGTTCTTGGCCCATAGTGTGCCGCTGCCCGCTTCAAAGTCCTGTGCGGAAGCACCCACAGCGGTGACGACCCCGTCGAGCGTTATTCCATCGCCGGCCGTCAAATTCTTGCTTACGTCGATACCCGTATTTCCAATCAGCGTAATACTGCCGGTATCGGCGGTCACGTTCTCCGTCGCCAACACTTTACCTGCCTTTGCATTTACCAGGATGTTGTCGTTGTAGGCCCTCAGCTCGGTTGTCGTTATATTGTTCTGATTGCCGGACAGATGTATTGCGTTTTCGCCGCCGTCTCCGTTGGCAGCCGTAGCGCCGATTGAAGCCCACTGGTCTGCAGCGTTTTCCGGCTTAGTTCCCGTTTCGACCGCCGTCACTGAACCGCCATTGCTAATCAGTGTCAGGTCGGTATTGGCCTGATTTGCGAAGAGGTAGTTGTCGAGGTTGATAGACAGGCCCTGCTCCATAATCAGGGTGCTTCCGGTTACGCTTATGACCGTTTGCGGCGCCTGGATTTCATTGCCTGCCCTCAGCGCCAGCCAGTGGCTGCCGGTGAGCCATTCGCAGAATTGGGGCGGCGTAGTTTCAGGATTGCCGTTTGCGAGGAGTATGTTATTGCCCGCTCCAAGCGTAACGCCGGCGCCTGTATATGTGTTGTTATAAATCGAGAGGTTTCCGCCGGCAGTAACGTCTCCGTCGAGCCATATCGTCCCCGGTTCGTATTCCGTGTAGTACTCCCAGTGTCCGCCCCAGCATTTACCGTCGCTGACCCAGCGGGCTTCTTCTGTTTCGCCGGTCACTGATATTGTGATGTCGCCGACCGCATCGAGCGTCTTCATTGCGTGGACATTGCCCCAGGGCCATTCATCGGATTGATAGCAGTCCCTGCCCTTTATTGTCAGGTTGCCGCCGGCATAAACCGTGTCCTCGAACAGGACGTCATTGCCGCGGACGTCTATGTTGCCGCCGGCGGTGATTGGGGCTGTTGAATGAAAGTCGCCCGGCAGGGTATGGTCGTAGTCCGCATACAGAGTTATGTCGCCCTGGATGTCCAGTGCGCCGTTTATATTCACGTTTTCATTCGCCTGGGCCACAAACGACTGTGCGTCTTCTATGGCCGCCTGTGAGAAAATATCGCCCGCCGCCAGAAGCACTTTTCCGTCTTCTGCATCAATTGTCCCGGTGTTTGTCACGACGTTGTCGCCGGGGTCCCAACTGGTGTCGAGTTTTTCAACGACGACATCGCTGCCTGATTCGGCGAGGAATATTTTTTCTCCCGCCGCCATCACGACCATACCGCCCGGGCAGCTTATAGTGCCGGTGTTGGTTACGTTCCTGCCGACCAGATACACGGCTTGGCTTGCATTGATGGCACCGTTGTTGGTCACGTTGCCGGCGAAGCAACTGGTATCGAACCTGAGCACGCTGATTGTGCCGTTTGCAAAATCACGAAAGTCCTGGTTGGAAATACCAAGGCCCGAAGCGACGAACTTGCCTGCGTTAATGAGTGCGTCCGGCCCGATGACGATGCCGTGCGGATTTATGACGATTATGCCGCCGTTGGCTAACAGGCTGCCTTTGATGCCGGTTGCCATACCGTCAACAGCATTCACCCTGTTGAGGACATAGGCGCTGCTGCTTACCTGATGGAACTCGGTTGTTGCGCCGGCGCCGATATCAAACTTCTGCCAGTTGATTACTGCGCCATTGGCAACATTTTGTATGTCTAATCTGCCTGTGCTGTAGTCAAATGACCCGACGCCGCCATAGGGCGTGGTGTGTCCGCTCGGAAGTGCCCCGGGAGCCGGGTTCGGGTTGGCCAACAAGGCCAATGGTGCTCCGTAAAACAACATCAACTCTACAAGGAAGCATATAAGCAGGTGCTTGAGATAGTACGCTCTTGTGAATGTCCTTAGCGTTTTCATTACTCTTTCCCTTCCGTTTTACTTTGTTTTTTTAACCCTTCCACTTTATTGGCCAGCCGGGATTACCCGGTCCTGTCCAACTGCCGACCCTCGTTCCGATATAAAGGTTTGTTTTGTTATCGCCATTCTATGCTTTCGAGGACGTTAAGTCAAGAGAAAAGTTACCCAATTTACCCAATCTTCCCATTTTATCAGGTGTTAAAGGATGCCGAACCCCCTTTAGAACAGCCACAGGGCTGTGCCAAAAGCCATTTATTTATGCGGTGTGAGGCATTGGATGGGCATCCGTTGCCCAAAGTTTTTCGACACGGATAGGGCGGCCTGAGTACCCGCTTGCGGCGAACTAAGGGCGCCATCCGGATTCCCCCCGCGCAGAGCAAAGTTTGAGAACGAGCGCGGCAATGGGCAGGGCCGGAGTTGAACCGGCGACACGCGGATTTTCAGTCCGCTGCTCTACCACCTGAGCTACCTACCCGACAGTTAGGGAAATCTACCACATACAGTGGACTTTTCAAGGGGGTTAAAAAAGAAAACTGCCGGCCGAGGCGTTGGCCGGCAGTTCGAGTTATAGTCGTGTACTATGGGTCTTATCTTCTCTCGAAGTTGAATATGTCGTCCCGCGTGCCGAACTCGCCATCATAGCCGGCTGAAATCAGGATGAATTCGTCTTTCTTGTAGGGTGTTGGAGTGCTTGTCACCGAAGGATTGCGTGTCAGTTCATAGAAGTTTGTCCGTCTCACAGGCGAATCGTATAGCCGCGGCACCGTCACGATCGGATTCTCCCACGGCAGGCCCAATCCTACGAGGTACTGGTTGTCTTCGACATTGTATATGTCCAAGTCGATTGTGCAGGGGTCGTGGGCAAGCTTGCGAACGTCCGCCTTGTAATAGAGCACGGGCATACCGACCTTTTGTCCGGCCATAGCCGTGCAGGTATTCTCGACTGAGGCACGCATGTAAACGTCACAGATAACCGCATTGGGGACAACCACTTCGCCCTCAACAAAAGGACTTATCGTTCGCGGATACATAGCTTCCAATCGGCATATCTTTATGTTTCGGTTCTCCAAGTAGAGTTGTCTCTTCCTGAGCGTGCTGGCCTGCGCTCCGATATAAGGCGGACTTACACTCGCGCACAGGTTAAAGGGATAGAGCGGATAATTATCAGAGTCCGCGCCGCCATCCTGGGCTGGTCCGCCGCCGGCCCAGAACCTGGACTCGTTGTGGAATCCCATCCCGTCCTGTCCTGCCACGGCCTCACATAGCTTCATTGCGCCGCAATAAGGGACCGTTCCGGATGGGTCTGGGTCATTACCGTCCGAGTTCGGGTATTCGTCCTCGTGGTCTGAGCGGAACTGGGCGAGGGCCTTCTCGATGTCATAGAACTGGGACTTCTGAGAAAGGTCCTTTGCCACCTTGCGGACCCTGTTCAGCGCCGGCGCGAGGAGACTTATCAGCACTATGATGATGCTCATCACGGTCAGCAACTCGATGATGGTAAAGCCGCCTTCTGTTCTTTCTGGTTTCATTATTCGTACTCCTACGAAACAATAACGGTATTATTCCTCAAAACGCGATTGGCCCCTACCCGACGCAGGTGGCGCCGGCCACGGCAAGGCCGGAACACAAGTTCAATATACCTTATGGGACGAGAGGTGTCAAGTCAAATTCCGTGCCTGCAAGGGATTAGAAATGGGGGGTGCAGGTGAGAAAATCGCGGAAAATCCCGAAAACAGCCGCGGTTTCCGTTGACGGTGTGCGGGCCGCCTGTATAATCCTGTGGCTTTTTGACACCCTGAAATCGAGGAGTTAAAATCGGGATG
>CAYGVZ010000090.1:3936-9983 GCA_964353475.1 uncultured Pirellulales bacterium
TGTATAATCCTGTGGCTTTTTGACACCCTGAAATCGAGGAGTTAAAATCGGGATGGATGTGAAAGAGTTGCTGAAAAAACGCCTGTCCGGGGAACACTACCAGCGGTTAGCTGTGCTGGACAATCCGAAGATGCACCAGTTCGTGGCGGACGCCATTGAGCTGACAAACCCGGCTTCCGTCTATGTCTGCACGGATGCTCCAGAGGATATCGCATACGTCCGTGAGCTGGCGGTTAAGAATCGAGAGGAGATACCGCTTGATATAAAAGGCCATACCTGCCACTTTGACGGTTACAATGACCAGGGCAGGGATACCTTCAGCACCCGTTACCTGCTGCCCGCCGGTTCCACGTTAGGCGAGACGCTCAAGAGCATTGAGAAGACCGCAGGCGTCAAGGAGGTCCGCTCGCTTCTGGCCGATTTGATGAAGGACAGGCAGATGCTTGTCTGCTTCTGGTGCCTGGGCCCGGTCGGTTCTGAATATGCGATTCCCTGTATCCAGATTACGGACTCTCCTTATGTTGTGCACAGCGAGAGCATCCTGTATCGGCCGGGCTACGGGCAGTTCAAAAAAATCGGCGATTCGCCCGACTTTTTCAGGTTCCTGCACTCCGAGGGCGAGCTTGAGAACGGCGTCAGCAAGAATCACCAGTCGCGTCGCGTCTATATCGACCTTGAAGAGGAGATGGTCTATAGCGTCAACACACAGTACGGCGGCAACACGATAGGGCTGAAGAAGCTCGCCCTGCGCCTGGCTATCCAGAAGGCCTCGCGCCAGGGCTGGCTGGCGGAGCATATGTTTCTTATGGGCGTTCACGGTCACAAAGACCGCGTTACATACTTTGCAGGCGCGTTTCCATCCGCCTGCGGCAAGACAAGTACTTCGATGCTGCCGGGACAGACCATTGTCGGCGATGACATCGCATACTTCCGCAAAAAGAGCGGCGAGATGCGGTGCGTCAACGTCGAAAAAGGCATCTTCGGGATTATTCAGGATGTCAATGAGGTGGATGACCCCATCATTCATAAGGCGCTGACAAGCCCCCTCGAGGTTATTTTCTCGAACGTCCTGCTTGATGCGAACAGGAAACCACACTGGCTTGGAATGCGCAAAGAATTGCCCACGGAGGGCGTGAACTTCTCCGGCGAGTGGTACAAAGGCAAGGCCGACGCGGAAGGCAACCCCATCCCGCCGGCCCATAAGAATGCGAGGTATTGCCTGAGCATACCTGACCTCGACAACTGCGACCCGCTGCTGGATGACCCGAACGGCGTGCCTGTGGGCGGCATCATTTACGGCGGACGGGACAGCCACGCCTGGGTACCGGTCGAGCAGGCGTTTGACTGGACCGAAGGCATTATTCTTAAAGGCGCCGCGCTCGAATCCGAGACCACCGCGGCGACTCTCGGCAAGGAGGGCGTGCGAACCTTCAATCTGATGTCGAATATCGACTTTGTCTCGATTCCCCTGGGCAGGTACATACAAATCAATCTCGATTTTGCCAAAGGCGTGAAGAAGCCGCCGTCAATTTTTTCCGTCAATTATTTCCTGCGGGGCAAAGACGGCAAGTACCTCAACAGTATGGCCGACAAGCTAATCTGGCTGCTCTGGGCGGAATTGCGGGTCAACGGCGACGTCGCTGCTATAGAGACGCCCACCGGCTGGATACCTGAGTATGAAGACCTCGCCCGACTGTTCGAGGAGCGCCTCAATGCCTATTACACCCAGGCCAATTACGTTGAACAATTCACAATAAGGGTGCCGGAGAATCTTGCAAAATTGGACCGGGTAGAGAAGGTTTACCGGGAAAAGGTATCGGATACGCCGCAGGTGCTCTATGACACGTTTGTTGAGGCCCGCAAACGGCTGAAAGCCGCCGCAGACAAGCACGGCGATTACATATCGCCTTTTGACCTGCTTGGACGCTGACGCAAACAAACGAAAAAACAGCAGTCGGGTTCCCAAAATCGTGTTCCTCCAACACTACGGGGTGTTTCTTGCTGTAACATCTTTATTTATAATAGGTTATAGCAAAATGATGCCCGCTATGGCCGCAGTTCGGCAATCTGTCGCCCAGTTTTCCTAAACTGTCAATAACTGGCCTTAATCAGCCAATTTGGGGGAAGATGAAAAAACGTCCTATAATTTCTATTGACGTTTATCCCTGCACTGTGTACAATATACAATAAGAAGAAATGGGAGAGATTGCCCTCCTGTGGAGAATGAGGGGGTACATCTCACCAGAGAACCAGTTTGTCAACTGTGCGGGCTGAGTGCTTGCCTGCACTACGGAAGTACCGATACGGTGATGAGAGCGAACGACAGCCAGCTTCCTCACTGGGGGCAGGCAGACATCAAAACTGCGTCGGGCGGGCCGGGGCAGCCGCCTGCGCGGGGCCATCGAGGTTCGGAGGTGGCGGGTTGTGCATTTGTCGGGCGGTCGCCCGGATTTAATTCTATTCTGGATATGATAAGGGCTATTGCCTCGCGCCGCTGCCCGGTGATTGTCACAGGCGAGACCGGCGTGGGCAAGGAAATGGTCGCTCGCCAGATTCATCTTGCCAGCGACAGGGCCGCGAAGGTCTTCGTTCCGGTTGACTGCACGACCCTGACGGGGCAACTGTTCGAGAGCCAGTTGTTCGGGCACGTCAAAGGGGCATTCACCAGCGCAATCGACAGCACGCTCGGTTTCTTTCGGGCCGCCGACGGCGGGACAATCTTTCTCGATGAGATAAGCGAGATACCGGCTGAACTGCAGGCGAAGCTCTTGCGTGTTCTGCAGGAGCGGACAGTCACACCGCTCGGCTCGACAAAGTCGTACTGTGTCGATGTGCGCGTCCTGTGTGCGACCAGCAGGGATTTGCACGAGATGGTCAGAGATGGTTCGTTCCGTGCGGATTTGTACTATCGGCTGGACGTTGTTCGGCTGGAAGTGCCGCCGCTGCGCGAGCGAAAGGAAGACATCATACCCTTAGCTGAGTATTTCCTGGCGAATCAGGCCGTTTTTTACGGCGAGCCGGCCAAGCGGATTGGCAGGCAGGTACAGGAGCTGCTTCTTGGCTACTCCTGGCCTGGAAATGTCCGCGAGCTTGCCAACGCAATGGAACGTGCATACGTGCTTACGGCCGGCGATGAAATCCAGGCGGCGGCGCTGCCCTTCGAGATAATCGTTGCCGACTACAGCTCTTATCCTCAAAACGAGCTGCCGCGGCTCGATGACGTGAAGCGAAAGGTCATTAGCCGGACGCTTGAATTCACTCAGGGAAAGAAGATGGCTGCGGCAAAGATACTCGGCATCGAGCGTCGCCAGCTCAATCGGCTTATTGACCGGCTGAACATATCCCTGTCTCAGACCAGGCACCGCAGCGACACATAGAGCGCATTCCTCCTGGCATAGACGCCTTTTTATACCGAATTTTGCACTGGAAAATCCCCCGCAGTTATGGTATAATACCGCCGGTTTTGGGAGCGTGGAGGAATTACAAAAGCGAATGGAGGTACGGGCCAATGGGTAAGACAGAGGGACTTTCCAGAAAACAACTCGCGGTTCTGGATGATTTGTTTGCAGACGAGATGGGTGAACGGCGGGTTCTGCAAAAACACGAAGTAACCAGCGCGGAGTATGCAAAATGGTTGGCGGATGAGGGCTTTGTAACAGAGTTCGACAGGCGGAAAAGACACGCCGTCAGACAGGGTGAACTGGTTGTTGCGCGTTACACCGCGATTGCTGCTATGAAGTTGGTAGCCCTTACCGCATCTGAAAATCAGGAAACGGCCCGCAAGGCCTGCTTAGATATTATGGAACTGTCGCGCAATGCCTCCCAGCCGGCGGCTAGCCGGCCGGGCGACCAGTCCCTCCCGCCGATTTCCCCGGAGCTCGCCAGCCGGCTATTAGCCGCCCTGGCGGCGAGTAACGAGTCGCCGGGCGCGAGCGACGAATAAAAAAAGGGAGACACACGCCCCTTGAGGGTACGAGCAATTTGCCGAGCGGTCTCCCTTAAATCGCTGCCCAGTGGCACTCGCCGACTGTGGCTTACCGGATTCCCCCGAAGCCAGTTCTTCTAATCCCCTCTTCAGTTAAAGTATAGGAAACTTATTGCGGGCGGCCAAATCCGCCTGCGGCGGATTGCACAAATAGCGCCAGCCGTCCCGCCGCAAGGCGTCCCCAAGGGACTTGCGGGACAGGCCGACAGGAGTAGAATACGGCACAGGAACTACCGTTCTTCTATGGAGACGACAGATATGAGTTCAAGGGCTGATAAAATAGCGTGTGTTGCAGTGCTGGTTATGGTGCAGGTATGTTTTGGCCAGAACGACTATTACGTCAGGAAGGCCACCTGGCAGGAGACACTGCGGCTGAGCAGAGAGGCAATGCAGAAAGCCGGTGCGCAAGCCGACGCCTCACGGCAGCAACGGGAGCTTTGGCGGCGCGTACAGCGGGATTTCAACGATGTCAATTCGCTGCTGGAAATGACGATGGAGGCGACCGAGAAGATATGGGAGGCGGACTGGCAGCCGGGCGACTTCAAGGAACTGGCGAAACGCTATGTCGAGGCGGCACGGGAGACACTGCGCTACCAGGCACGTCCGCCAAAATTAGAGCAGCCGAGCACGAACATCGATACGCCTGAGCAACTCCGGGTATTGCGTGAATACTACTATAATGCGTTTCGGCTGATGGAAGATGCGGTGCTGCGCGAGGCCGATACGAATATCAAGGACTATCGGATGGGGACATTGATAATCAAGGCAAGGCCGGGCGCAAAGGTGAAGGTCGAGCAGACCCGGCATGATTTCCTCTTCGGCACTTCGCTCAACGATACGATGTGGGCAAAAAAGGAGGATTTTGAATCGGGCAGAAAGTGGCTCAATGACTTTGACTGGCTAAACGACAAGGCGAGGTATGAAGTCATCGAGAAAAACCACGAGAGGTACTACCAGCTTATAAAGGACAATTTCAATATCGGCGTCTTCCAGAATGCAGCCAAGTGGTTCAACGTTGAGCCGACCGAGGAAGGGGACACTTACTGGACAAGCGCGGAGCGGACCTGCCAGTGGGCACTCGCAAATGGCCTGAAGATGCGCGGGCATTGCGTGATATGGGACTGCGAGCGGTTCGTGCCCGAATGGCAGAAAGGTATGGACGACGCGAATCTGCGTCGCAACATCGAGAGGCGGTGCAAGGAGGTGGCGACTCGGTTTGCGGGCAGAATAAACGAGTGGGACCTCAATAACGAGATGGTGCACTGTCGATGGTATCGGGAAAAATTGGGCGATGAGATTATCGGCGATATGTTCCGCTGGTTCAAAGAGGCAAACCCCGAGGCGACCCTGACGCTGAATGACTTCAACATCCTCAACAACCGCTATCGAAGCGACCTTGACAGGTATATTGCGCAGGCGAGGGATTTTACGACAAAGGGATATGCGCTGGGCGGAATCAACTGCCAGGGACACAGTTGGGATGGGGTGACGAATATCGGCTTTATCAAAGAGGCGCTGAGCAAACTTGGTAGATTGGACGTGCCGGTAAAAATCAGCGAGTACATTATCGACGACCAGGGGGGCAATAAAGAGTACGCCGCGGTGATGTTGGATAAGCACTTCCGCGTCTGTTTCGCCAACCCGGCCGTTGAGGCGATAATCTTCTGGGGCGTCTGGGAGGGAACGCATTTCTCGCCGAGCGATGCACTCTGGAATCTGGATTTTTCGCCGCGGCCGCCAGCGGTCGCATATCGCAAACTGGTGTTCGACCAGTGGTGGACCCGCTGGGAGGGCGCAGCCGACGCAAATGGCGCCTGCCGTGTGCCCGTTTTCTACGGGAAATACAAAATCAACATCGACGGCAAGGAAGCAGAAGTCAATTTCCCAAAAGCCGAAGGCCGCGAAAAAACGGTTGAGTTGCACTGAGAAAACATTTGAAAGGAGTTTGGGTGTATGAGAACGTTGACAAATAAGCGATTGCTGACCATGGGGGTATTGGTAGTCCTCACATCGAATCTGGTCGCAGGCGAAAATCCCGGTATGGTGCATAAGGGCGTGTATG
>CAYGVZ010000091.1:0-9963 GCA_964353475.1 uncultured Pirellulales bacterium
GGAGCGGAACCGCTGACCTGCAGGCAAACCAGAAATATGATATCCAGATGGATTATTATGAGAACGTCGGTTCCGCTACCGCGTACCTGCGCTGGTCGAGCGCATCCCAGACGACGCAGACAATACCGCAGGGCCGGCTGTTTTCTCTCTGGCCTGTTGGCGATTTGAACCGTGATTATTTTGTCAACCTTGGGGATGTGGATGTCTTCGCGGACCAGTGGCTGACAAGCCCGGACTGCAACGACCCCAACTGCGCGGACCTCAATGACAGCGGTTCTGTTGATTTTGTTGATTTTGCCCTAATGGGCGAAAACTGGGAATGATGATTTCAGTGTGAATGGAGAAAATGCAATGGCACAAAGATTATTCTCGATTGTCGTGCTGCTCGCTGCGGCACAGACCTGCCTGGCTTCGCGCCTGGCTACCAACCCGTCTCCGGTGGACGGCAGGACGGGCATCGCCGTGGATATTATGCTTGCCTGGACGCCGGGCGATAAGGTCGGCAATTACGTCGCCGGCAAGACAGGCAACGGCCATCACGTCTTCCTTCACACTAATGTCTCCTGGGTCAACACCGCAGCCACCAGCTATCCGCTCGGTACTGCGTTCGGGCACTACAGGGCCGATGTGAATCACTGGTCTTATTCAGACCCTGTCTTCGGCGCAGGTTCACCGCTTGCGACAGACAAGACCTATTACTGGCGGGTAATTGAGGTAAACAGCGCTGAGCCGAACGGCACGTGGAGCGGGCCGGTATGGAGCATAAAGACGATAGGTCCCAAGGCAGCAGGGGCGATTCCCGATAACGGCGAGACGGGCGTTCCGCTCAATGCCGTGCTATCGTGGGTGCCGGGAACGCAGATTGCCTACAGCCCCAACGGCGGGCACGATGTCTATTTTGGGACAAGCCAGTCGGCTGTCGCCGACGCCAATATCTCCAACCCGCTCGGCGTTTATGTCGGCAGGCAGGACGCAAGCCAATCCTCGCCTGGCGAGCTTGCTTTGCAGAAGATGTACTACTGGCGGGTCGATGAGGCAAACGACTCGACCGGCATTGTTAAAGGCGATGTGTGGGCCTTTACCTCAACCGGTACAAGCGCCGCTTCGCCTAATCCCGCTAATGGCGCCGTTATCGGCGAAATCTACAACGGCAACGTTGACGTTACTTTGTCGTGGAAACGGGGCGCATACGCCGCCAACACAGACGGACATGACGTTTTCTTCGGTACATATCAGCAGGCCGTCCAGTCGGCTACGCCCTCCAATCCCCTCGGCGTTTACAGCGGCAGGCAGACCACGACTTCCCTCCAGCTCAACGACCTGCCTCTCGATATAACCTATTACTGGCGCATAGATGAGGTGAACCTTGCACATCCCAGCAGCCCGTGGAAAGGGACAGTGTGGAGTTTCAGGACGGATTCAGGTAAGGCAAAGAATCCCGCGCCGCCGGATGGTGCACAGAACGTTACGGTCGAGCCGACTCTTTCCTGGACGGCCGGCTACGGTGCAACGAGCCACGATGTATATTTTGGTACCGCATCCCCGCCGCCCTTTATCCGCAATCAATCCGTCATCGGCTATACGCCCAGCCGATTGAATCGCAACACAACGTACTATTGGCGAATAGATGAGAAGACGGCGGCGGGCACAAAACAGGGCGACGTCTGGTCGTTCAGTACCGCCGCAGGCCCCGTTGTTACTGTTGACCAGTCGATTACATATCAGACCATTGACGGCTTCGGCGCGCACGGCTCAATGGATGTCTGGTGGAGCGGCGGGCCGTTTTACAACGACGCGTTCCTCAACCTGATAGTGAATGACCTCGGCCTGACGATAAACCGCAACGAGTATTACCCTAAGCCGAATGAGCCGGGCCAGTGGCCGAAGCAGACGGGCTGGATTCAGGCCCTCAAGGCCAAGGCGGACGCGAGCGGCGAGCCGATTAAATTCATCACCGCATACTGGACGCCGCCTCACTGGATGAAGGAGCCGGTCACCTGTTGCGGCGGGCATCTGCGATACGACTGCCGTGACGACCTCGGCACTTACTCCGTCCAGGCGATTCAGGACTACAAGAATATCGGCATCGACCTTTACGCGATGAGTATGCAGAATGAGCCGGATTTCAATGAGCCGTACAACTCCTGTTACTATACCCACGAGCAGTACCGTGATATGCTCAAGGTCGCAGGCCCGATTATTCATTCAAGCTGGCCCAGCGTTAAACTCTACGGCGCCGAGCATATGCTCTGGGTGCAGGAATGGGACGCCACCAATTTTGAATTCGACATCATCAACGACCCGTGTGCGAATACAGAGATGGGTATATGGGCCGTTCACGGCTACGGCAACGATGGTATGACGCCCGACCCCGGCTCAGCCGAGGCAGAGGCGTGGACATTCGCGAAGAACAGGTTTGAGCCGACAGGGAAACATTTCTGGATGACGGAAACCAGCGGCTATACTGACTCGTGGGCGGACTCGCGGCAGTTGGCTCAGTCGATTTACGCCGCACTGAGATACGGCCATATCTCTGCCTGGGTCTGGTGGCAGTTGAGCGAGCCGGGCGTTACTGCATACGCTCTTATGAACTACGGCACTCCCACCAAGCGCTATTACGTCTCAAAGCAGTACTACCGCTACATCAGGCCGGAAGCGGTGATGGTCGAGTCCATAAGCGACGACCCTAACGTTTTTGTCGTCGCCTTTAAGCACAATACCCAGAAGACCGCGACTCTTGTGCTCATTAACACTTCCACCTCGACCAAGCCCGTCCATCTGAACATTGACGGGGACCTGCTGCCGGAAACGTTCAATATCTATCGGACAAGCGCAAGTGAGAATTGTATCAACGCCGGGACGGTCCTGCTGAACGGCACGCTCTCATTGCCGGCAAGCAGTATCGCCACCCTCTACGGGACGGATATCTGCTCCCGCTGCGACTTCAACGTCGATACGAAGGTTGATTTCAAGGATTACTCGACCCTCGCAGGGCAGTGGCGCTCCGCGCCGGGCAGCCCATCAGCCGATGTGGTTCCTGCCCCTAAAGGGGACGGCGTCGTGAATATGGACGACCTGGCGGCCTTTGCTCATTGCTGGCTGACCGACTGACTGAAATGATTGAGGAAAACAGAATGAAAAGAATCCGATTGGTAATTCTCGCAGCCGTCCTGGCGGCGGGCAGCGCTGCTTTGGCCGAGAATATGAGTTTGGCGCCCGGAACTAATATCCGCAGGACTATGTCGCTTCTTGGCAACAGCACCCCCGACCATCCCAATACCGTGCGCCTGCTTTTCTACGGACAATCCATCAGCGAGCAGGTCTGGCATCTCGAAGTCGATGCCGATTTGCGAGCGCGCTTTCCGAGCGCAAACATAATAATGGAGAACCGCGCCCGCGGCGGCTGCGCCTCGGACTGTCTGGTTGGTTACGTTGACGATGATGTCTTCACCTTCAATCCGGACCTGGTGATTTTCCACGTTTACGGCGCCAACGCCCAATATGAGCAAATCATCATAATGATGCGAAACCACGTCAACCCGGACGGCTCCAAGCCGGAAGTGCTTATTCACAACGACCATTACACCGGCACGGACGCGTGGTCTGACTTGATGAGCTGGAACTATGTTCCGGGCATAGCCAACACCTACAAATGCGGTTTCATCGATGTTCGCACGCCCTGGATTGACGCAGTCAACGCCAACTGCGGCGGCGACCCTCACTGCTATCTGAGCGACGATGTCCATCTCAATGAAGCAGGCAATGCGCTGCTGGCCTCGATGATAAAGCCGTACCTTATCCACGACCCAAATTGGCTGCCCACACGCGCGACAAACCTCGGCCCCGCCAACTGGGCCACGGGCGTCAGCATCAACGCCAACCTTTCCTGGACAGCGGGTATCGATGCCGACTCTCACGACCTGTACTTCGGTACGACCACTACCCCGCCTTTTATCCAGAACCAGCCGGGCACGACCTTCGACCCCGGCACGATGGAGCCGAACAAGATCTACTACTGGCGCATCGACCCGCGGAACGAGAACGGCTCAACGGCCGGCCTCACAACGCAGTTCACGACGGGTACGGGCAGAGGTACAGGCCTGCTGGCCGAGCATTTCGACAACGCCGACCTGACAAATCTTAAAGCTGTCTGGACAGACGCGGTAATCGACTGCAATTGGCGGTCATACAGCCCCGACCCCTGCATAGGCGCCGATACATTCTCCGTCCGCTGGACCGGCCAGGTTGAGCCGGTTTATTCCGAAACCTATACGTTCTATACAAAAACCGATGACGGTGCGCGGTTGTGGGTTGACGGCAACCAGATAGTAAATAAATGGCAGAACCAGACCGCAACCGAGTGGAGCGGCACCGCCGTTCTTACAGCCGGGCGTAAATACGACATCAAAATGGAATACTACGACAACACCGGCGATGCCCTTGCCCAACTGCGGTGGTCGAGCGCCAGTCAGGCAAAGCAGATAATTCCGCAGGCGAGGTTATATAAATATCCACAGGTCGGCGACTTGGACAACGACTACGAAATAGACCTGGCCGATGTGCAACTGTTCTGCGGCCAGTGGATGACCGACCCTCTCGGCGACCCTAATAACGCCGATTTTGACGACAGCAACAACGTCGATTTTTACGATTTTGCCCTGATGGGCACGAACTGGATGCGATAACGACCCGGCGTATCATCGCAGCCGGCGGCCCTGAGTGGGCGAAAATATGGTATAATAACTCTGTAAGGACCAAAGAAAGTCCTTGTGAAAAAACCTGAATGAGGAGGAGTGTGTATGTGCAGAAAAACGTCATACGTTTTTGCGTGTCTGGCGATGCTTGTTGCCAGTTCATCTGGCCTTGCAGCAATCTATCCCGGCCGGCTCGGCGTGAACCTTGGCGGCGCAGGCGAGTCGGGCGGCATCTTCGTCGATATGACCAAAGAGCACTGGCGTTACGGGCGACTGCCCAGCGGCACAATGGCTTATGACTCAGCGGGCTGGCCGGCCTGCGATACCCAGCTTATTATGGACTTTCGCCTCGTGGCGGAATGGTCGGGCACCATTGACGACCCTTGCGCGTATCGCTGTGATAACAGGGGCACTTACAAGTGCTCATTCGTCGGCCAAGCCACTCTTGCCGCCTCAGGCGCCAGCATTAGCAACAAGGTCTATGACGCAGGTACCAATACCACCACCTTTGACCTAAGCATCACCCAAAAGCAGGCCTACTGCCACATTAATTTCACCGGTACGCGAAGGGTCAACGGCGGGCCCACCGACACCGGCTTTACCAACTTCAAAATGATTAAGCCCGGCTATCTCGCCGACACCACCCAGACCTTCACCACCAACTTTATCAACTGCCTCACCAGCGCCGGCTTTTCCACCATACGATGTATGAATCTGACCGGCACGAACGACACGGAGCCGACCTATCCTGCGACGACTACTTGGGCGATGCGAAAACTCACTACAGACGCATCTCAGACAGGAATGGCGGCGGCCGGCAAGCGAGAGGGTATGGCCTGGGAATATGTGATAGAATTATCAAATCAGGTCGGCATGGACCCGTGGGTCAATGTCCCTGTTTCGGCAGATACTGACTACGTCACACAACTTGCTACGATGCTGCGTGACAATCTTGACCCGAATCTGCATATCTATGTCGAGAGCAGCAACGAGGTCTGGAACAGCATATTCAGTCAACAGGCGTGGAACGCCGCTCAGGCAGCCGCCCTCGGTTTAGCTAATGAGCATCTGAATCACGCACGCAGAACTATTGAGCTTGCTCATACCTTCGAGACCGTCTTCGGCCCCAACTCGCTCAACAACCGCGTCCGCGTAGTCCTCTGCTCACACGCTCCCATGCTCAAGTGGTGGGTCGATAACGCCGGGAGCACTTCGACTATGCTCGGGTACATCAATGCCAACTTCGGCGCGCCCAAAAATCATATCTACACAATCGCAAGACAAACCTATTTCGGCGGCAGTTTGGCAACTGGCGGGGGTACCGGCACAGTTGACCAGATTCTCGACGGCTGCCATACGGATATTACCAACCAGATTAATCAGCCCAGCGGCGACCAGGCAGGGCGATTGCAGTGGGTACAGAAGGCCGCGGCCTGGCAACTTGTCGGCGGGGCCAGCTCATACGAGGGCGGCCCGGATTTCGGCGGCGGCAGTACCACCAATCTCGCCAACAGAATAACCGCCAACCGCGTTGAGCGGATGAAGACCGAGGTTAAATACAACTACGATAACGCCTTCTTTGCGCTCGGGGCTAATATCGCCTGCCAGTTCACGCTGCAAAGCCCTTACACCCGTTACGGCTGTTGGGGGCTGACCGACGACCTTGCCAACCCCGACAGGAACTACAAGTTCCAGGCCGCCCGCGAGCTGTTAGGTAACGTACCCGGCGATTTCAATATGGACAGCAAAGTCAATTTGTTAGACCTCGATATCTTCGCGGGCCAGTGGCTCACGCCGGGCGATTGTCCCGGCCCTCACTGCGCCGATTTCAAGGACGACAACGAGGTTGACTTCTATGATTTCGCCATATTTGGCCAGAACTGGGGGCCGTAGAAAAGGTGCTTGACTGCGCCAGGATTCTCCGTTGAAATGACGATCCTGTGTTGCTTGTTTTGGGACAACCTCGCAATAGCCGCGAGAAGGTCTGTCATCACACCTGACCGGCATAAAGCCGTGTCGATATGGGAGTACCGAGTGAAGGAACGCTGTTGAAAGAACTCGTTACAATCCTGTCGCTGATTGTCGCTCTGTCGAGCGCCGCCCTGCCGAACACCTACTATGTCTCCACAGCAGGCAGTGATGACAGCAACGGCCTGAGCATCGAGACGCCTGGTAAGACCCTTGCCCGGGCTGCCGGCCTGGCAGGCGCCGGTGACAAAATACTCCTCAGACGCGGCGATGTATTCCGCGAATCCGTCTCTATTACAGCCAGGAACATCGAGCTTGATTCCTACGGTCCCGCCGAGAAAGACCTGCCCTGCATCAGCGGCTCTGTTCGCATAACCGGCTTCAAGTCCTGGAAGGGTTCCATTTATGTCGCGCAAACAGACGTCAATATCGGCTACCTCTTCGTCAACAACAAGTTGATGACCATTGCCCGCTATCCAAACACCAGCTGGCTGCGTACTATATACTGGGAAGACAAACGGCTGCAGCGCAGAGCGGACCCAAACCAGCTAAGCCAGGCAAACACGGTAGTTACCTGTCCTGAGCTTACCGAACACCCCAAGAACACCGGCGACTACTGGGTGGGCGCCAACATCCGCTGGCGTCATCACAGTTGGTGGTATGAAACCCGCAAAGTCATCGACTATGACCCCAACGGCCGATGCTCACTCGATGACCGAAGTTTCAGTTTCCAGGGGCCATTCGACTGGGACAAGAGGGGATGGGGCTTCTATTTAGACAACAAGCTCGAAGAGCTTGATGCCCCCGGCGAATGGTACTTCGATGCCGAGACAAGGAAGGTCTATCTCTACGCGCCGGACGGCGCAAATCCCAATGCTCTTGTCGTCGAGGGCTCATCTCTTTCAAGGGGCCTGTCTGTCATCGACGGCACAGTGAGGAATATCTGCTTTCGCCACCAAAAGGATATAGGCCTTGAGATTGATGGTGAAAGCGTGGTGCAGCACTGCCGCTTTGAAGGCATAGGCAGGGATGCAAAAGTCAGCGAGGGAGGCGCGGGCGGAGCAGCCCTGCAGGCCGCCAGGGCCGTCAAGAATGCACGCATCAGCCACAATACGTTCGAGAACAACTTTAATCTCGCAATCACGTGGGAGCAGGACCATAACGCCAGCGGCTCGTCTGTCATCGAGCGTAATGTTGTACGAAATACCGGCGTGGTTGCCGGCTATGGCGGCAGCGGCTCCTGGCACGCCGTTGCAATCCGTATCGCTACCGGCAGAAATGTCCACGTGCAATACAACCGCATTGAAAACACCGGCTATGCGGGCATCCTGCTGGGCACCGAAGGCAACTTTGCCGAATACAACGTTATTGTCAATGCGATGGCCACACTCAATGACGGCGCGGGTATCTACACCAACTGCAGCCGCTCGACAATCCGCCACAACATCATCCTCGACTGCAAAGGCGGCATGGAATCCTCCGGTAGCTGGGCCAACATATCCCACGGCATCTGGCCTGAGTTCCTCCGCGACTACCGTGAAAGCATCATCGAATTCAACACCTGCGCCGGCTGCGGCGGGGACGGCATTTTCCTCACCAACAACTACGACTGCATCGTCGGCAATAACGTCTGCTACAACAATGCCCGGTACCAGCTTCTGCTCACCGGCCGCGGCGAACAGACCAGCGCCAGCACCCGGCAGAATCATACCATCACCGCCAATGTCCTCTACGCCACAAACAAGAATCAGGGTGTTCTCTACTTCAACCCTCAAAATGACTACGGCACGCTGAAGGACAACTACTTCTGCAACCCCTTGCGAGACGACTTCATCTGCCACGGCCAGGGCTGGCCAGGCGTCGGCGCGACAACCTGCATCACCCTCAAGGATTGGCAGACCAGCTACGCCTGGGCCGACAAAAACGCAAAGACCGACCTTCAAAAACTCGACCCGAACCAGCCCGACTCCGCCGATAACTCACAGCTATTCATCAATGATACCGAAAAGACAAAAACAGTCCCTCTTGAAGGAACCTGGCGCGACCTCGATGGAAACCCCGTTAGTAAAAGCATCACCCTCGAACCTTATTCCTCCAGAATCCTCATCCGCACCAGACCCGAAGGTTGACACCGAGACAGGTACGTACACCTTAAGTTGTCTTGCTAAAACAGCGGCATTTGGCTAACCTAAGCGGTGGTGAGTTCTGACAATTTGGAGGACATGACAATGCAGGCCTTCGCAAAGAAGATAATCACACTTACACTATCGGTCTTGCTCATCTGCTTCACTGCCGCCGCGAATGATGGTAATAACGTCGCGTCCAAAGAGGTCCCGTTGAAGGACCACCCGTCGGACGCCAAGGGAGCGGCGGATAATCAGCGTCTGATGGTCGGCGTAAGTGAAGTCAACATCACGCCTCCGGTGGGCACGGCCATGGCCGGCGGTTTTCAGCCGAGGTTTTCCATCGGCGTGCAGGACCCTCTGTTTGTAAAGGCCATAGTTCTCGAATCCGGGGGGAAACGCCTTGCGTATGTCGTCCTGGACCTTATCGCGCTGGGCCGAGAAGACGGCGACCGCTGTGTGGAAAAAGCCAGCGAGCAATCCGGCATACCCGCCGCGAACATCGTCTGGGCTTGTACCCATACCCATACCGGACCCTATACAGGCCAGATTTTTGGCCTCGAAGAAGGCGGCATCGACAAACAATGGCTTGCGTCGCTTCCCGACGCATTCGCAAAGGCGGTCGCACAGGCCAGCGCCAGCAAACAGCCGGCGACGATGAGCATAATGCGGTCGTTCGTCGTTGGCATCGCCCACAATCGCCGCGTGACATTCAAGAACGGCCGCGCCATCAACACGTGGAACCTCGGCAGCGTGGGTGAGGAGCTCGGCCAATCCGTCGGCTCCGAGGGGCCCGTTGACCCCGAACTCGGGATTCTTGCGTTTGACGATACCGCCGGAAAGCCCATCGCCGTACTTTTCCAGTACACCCTGCACACCAACACCAATTTCGGCCAACATCTCAGCGCCGACTATCCCGGTGTTGTCTCTGCCAAACTCCGCGGACGGTTCGGGCCTGAGATGGTGACGCTGTTTGTCCCGGGTGCGTGCGCCAACATCAACTGCTGGGGGTATTCCTATCGCCAGGTCGGCGACATAATCTCTGCCGCCATCATCGCAAAACTCGACAAGCGTAAGCCCATCGCTGGCGCAATCCAACTGGCTTCGGCGAAGCGAGATATCGACGTCGAATACAGGGACTTTTCCGCAGACCAGGAGGACCGTATCAAGGCCGCGTT
>CAYGVZ010000092.1:0-9703 GCA_964353475.1 uncultured Pirellulales bacterium
TCTTTGGCAGGATGTCATACAAAAATGTGCCTAAAAATCATGATGCACCCCGGGTGGGGGCGTACCGAGATTTTTCGGCAGTTTATCCTTGACGCTCAATACGTTTGGTGATAATTGATTTTCTATTGTCGCAGGGCCGGGGTGGTCATGCGGCTGTCTGCTGATTGTCTGAAGGAATGTGGCAATTGCATTTATATTGGGTGCTGTTTTGAGAGTGAAAGGAGGCCATTATGGCAAGAACAATTCTTATCGTGCTGCTTATAGTCGCGCTGAACATAATAACCGGCTGTGCCCGCGTTGACACGGGCAATGCGCAGCTCGTTCCCGCAGGCGCAACTACTGCGGTTACTCCCCCTCTAAAAGTTGCCGGCGCCGGCGAGGCCGACATTGTTGAGCAATTAGCCGTCAACCGCCAGGCATACCGGCAGGGGCTTGAAGCCCTCGTCCAGTACTATCTCAAGAAGGGCGATAATATGAAACTGGCCTGGGCCGAGAAGGAGCTGGCCGCCCTCGATGAGATGCCCAAGTACAACTACATTATCGAGGCCGCTATGGCGCCAGCCCGGCTCAAGGCAAGCACCCTCATCTCCGGGGCCGACGCCCTTTATAACGAGGCGCTCCAGCTTGAAACTGAGGCCAGCACCCTGATGGTAATCAAGAATGATAACCTGCTTCGGCTGGCGCTCGACAAATACAACCAGGTTATAAAGGACTTCCCCACCAGCGACAAGATTGACGATGCTGCCTGGCACGCCGCCGGTATTTACGAACACTTCAAAGATTACTCTATCGCCGCCCTGTATTACCAGAGGGTTTATGAGTGGGACCCGACTACCGCCTACCCGGCCAAATTCAAGGCCGCCTACATCCTCGACATTAACCTGCATCGCAGAGGCGAGGCCCTCGAACTCTACAAACAGGCAGTCGAATCACTGTCGCGGGCGAGCGAACACAGGCAGTGGAAGGAGTACGCCGAGAGGCGCATCGCTGAAATCAGCAAAAGCGGCGAGAAGATTCAGTAACAACCAGGCGATTCCTCGATATTTGTGCTAAAATACCGGGCCTGACCATTCGTCAGGCCCGTTTCGTTTGTTGCACGTATGGCGTATGACCTCGAACAAAAAGTTGCCGACTTCGCCGAAGCCGAGGGATTCTTGCTGTCAGCCGACAGAATCCTGCTTGCCGTCTCAGGCGGAGCCGACTCAACCGCGCTTTTGCATATTTTCTGTGCCCTCAGGAACAAAGGCGTCGTAAAGGCCGACCTCCTTTGCGCTCATATCAATCATTGTCTGAGGGGCGCCGAATCAGACGGCGACCAGCGCTTCGTTGCCGGGTTATGCAGCAACCTGGGTGTGCCTGTAATTGTACGGCAGGTTGATGTCAGGGGCTTTGCCCGCTGCAGCAAGCTCTCTATTGAAACCGCCGCTCGAAATCTGCGTCTGCAGGCACTGCTTGACATAGCGCGGGAGAATAATTGCAACTGCATTGCCACCGCTCATCAGAAAGACGACAACGCCGAGACGATTATCCAGCGATTGATTCGCGGCACCGGCTTTCGCGGTCTCGCTGGTATATGGCCGAGCCGCCCGTTCTCAAACGTCGCAGTCATACGACCCCTGTTGTGTGCAACTCGCGCCGAGATTGAACAGTATCTGCGCGGGCGTGGAGTCACCTGGTGCATCGACAGAACCAACGAGGATGTTATCTACAGGCGCAACTTTATCCGCCATCGCCTTATCCCTGAAATCCAGCAGCAGTGCGCCGTCCCCGTTTCCGGCCTGCTGTTCGGCCTGGCTCAATCGGCCCGCGGACTGGCCGGTCTCATCGACAAGGCGACCGATGAAATCTGGCAGGCCGTAGCAGATGTGACAAACGAACAGGCGACTCTCCAATTGGATAAACTCGCCGCCCAGCCCCACCTCGTCAAAATCGAACTGATTCGCCGCGCACTGACGACCCTGGGGTGTGGCGAAGCCGACCTCTCTGAAAAACACTATGAGGCAATCCTGCGTCTTGCCAATCGGCAGGGGGGTGGCATCGTCAATCTGCCTGATGGCTTCACCGCCTGCACGGATTCCAGCAAGTTGTTTTTTGCCCAACGTCGTTGCGAGGCCGCCGCAGGCGGGCGACGAAGCAATCTCGTGAATATTGACCCTGTGCAACTGGCAATCCCCGGCACAACCGAATTTGCCGACTATACAATTGAAGCGGGTCTTATTGACGCTGAGAAGATTGACCTGGCGAAATTCAAGAAAGAAAAGACCGCATTCGTCGAATGGTTCGACCTCGACAAGATTGAGCAGCCCGTAGTCGTGCGTTTCAGAAAGGCCGGCGACAGATTTCGCCCCCTCGGACAGCCCGCCGACAAAAAGGTCGGCAAATTCCTCACGGATGCCAAAATCCCGCCACATCTCCGCAGGAATATCGTTGTCGTCCACGACTGCGAAAAGATAATATGGCTCTGGCCGGTAAGAATCAGCGAGCGAGCAAAGGTTCAGCTGGCCGCCAGACGTATTCTGGAACTGAAGATTGTAGAGTCCACTGCGGCACAGGCACAGTCAGGAGAATGACAGTGGGAACGCGAAGGCGATTCTTGAAGAGGGCCGGTGCAGGACTGGCAGCATTCTTCACCGGCTGTGTATCCAAAAGCTCTGCCCCGGGGACATCAAAAACGCGAACCCGAACGAACATACTGTTTGCCATTGCGGATGACTGGTCCTGGCCGCATGCCGGTATTGCCGGGGCAAAGGTTCTTCAGACGCCGACGTTCGACCGGGTCGCGCGGGAAGGTGTACTTTTTACGAACGCTTATATAAGCGCTCCTTCGTGCGCGCCGTCGCGAGGTGCGATTCTGACGGGGCAGCAGTTCTGGCGATTGGAGGAGGGAGCCAACCTGTGGAGCACACTGCCGGCCAGAATTCCCGTCTATCCCAATCTCCTGGAGCAGGCGGGCTACCATACGGGATTTGCGAAAAAGGGCTGGGGACCGGGCGATTTCAAGGCGGGCGGCAGAGAATCGAACCCTGCTGGAAAGTCCTACGGGGACTTTGGAAGATTTATGTCACAGCGCCGGCCGGGCCAGCCGTTCTGTTTCTGGTTCGGCGGCTACGACCCTCATCGGCCTTATGAGTGGGAAAGCGGCGTCAAGAGCGGACTGGACCCCTCAGCGGTCGAAGTACCCGCCTGCCTGCCCGACAGCGGCATCGTGCGCAAAGACATCTGCGATTACTACCTCGAAGCGCAGCGGTTCGATAAAGAAGTGGGCGAGATTCTGACCGCGATTGAGAGGATGGGCGAGCTTGATAATACCTTGGTTGTAATTACCAGCGACAACGGAATGCCTTTTCCGCGATGCAAGGCGAATCTCTACGATACGGGTACACATATGCCGCTGGCGATGCGGTGGGGCCGCGCAGTCAAAGGCGGCCGTGTTGTCGATGATTTCGTCAGCTTGACGGACCTTGCGCCGATGTTTCTGGAGGCAGCGGGGCTGGCAGTGCCTGCCGAGATGACGGGCAGAAGCTTAATGGGTATATTGGCGAGCGGCAAAAGCGGCCGGGTCGAGCGCGACAGGGATAAGGTCTTTACGGGCAGGGAGCGCCACGCCTGGGTGCGTTGGGGCGGGCTGGGCTCTCCCTGCCGGGCGGGGCGTACAGGCGATTTTCTTTACATCCGCAATTTCGAGCCGGACCGCTGGCCTGCAGGCGACCCCGACGATAAACGCATTTATAATGACGGCTACGGGGACGCCGACGCAGGACCCAGCAAGACATATATGCTCGAGCACAAGGACGACACGCAGGTCAAGCGGCTTTTCGAGCTTGCCTTTCTTAAACGGCCTGCCGAGGAACTTTACGATTTGAAAAAAGACCCCAATCAGCTGAACAACGTCGCTTCGGAACTTTCTTATGCCCCTGTCCGAGCCGCCCTCACAAAGACACTCGAAGAGGAAATGAAGCGAACCGTCGACCCGCGGTACTACGGCAAGGGCCACCTTTTCGACAGCTACCCGTGCTATGATACGAACGTCGCAAACCAGCCGCCGCCTCTTATCCCCGGCCGCGACCGCTGATGCAAATTCCCTCCCTTGCCCCTGAGTGGGAGGTTCCTATGTACTTATGCGGCTGCATTGGCGATGCCGCGGTCCTCTTGTTCCGCGGCATCGCCCTGCAATTCACTTATGGACAATTCACTCTGTTCGGCTCCGTGCAACCCAGCCAGTCCCCGCAGAACATCGCCATATCGAACAGGTCAACTCTGCAATCCTTGTTGAGGTCTCCGGCATAGTAGAAGGTGCCCGGGTCTCCGCACTCGTTCGGCTCAGGATTGATGAGGTCCTGCCCCTGCGGATATGGCAACTGACCTGCCCAGTTGAGCACAAACGTCCTCGGTTGCAACAGTGGGAAAGGCGGGCCAGGATACTCCACGTTCTTCCAGTCGTAGAACTGCTGCAATTCTTCATCGGTCAAAAGACCATACGAATGGCCGAAGCGGAAAAAGCCCATATAATACGTCCCCGTACCCGGTTCGCGCTGGAACGTTATCGTATGCTGCTCCGGGCTCTGATAGTAGTCGTAGTCGAACTGGTAGAAGTACTCGGCTACCGGTATTGTCCCCATCGAGTCGCCGAATATCATAAGTGCGCATACGACGTATCCGCCGCACATATTCGGCGCAGGGTATATGCCGCTTCCGCCCGCAAGCTCCTGATGCCTGCCCCATCCCCACATTCCCGGTCCCGGCTGCAGGAGCATCGGTGTCCAGTATATATTGTTAATCGAAATCGTATTCCCATTTGCATCGTAGGGCACGACGATTTCCGCCGTGGCAGTTATGATGGAACCTTTGGGCACGGGATTGTCGTTCAGGTCCCAGGAAACGTTCACCCAGTTGCTATCCTCCCAGAACGTCGGCAAATGGTTTGTGTCCCTGTCGATGCTTGTGCGGTAACTTAGAATCTGCTTGTTGCTGCTGATTTTGTAGTGCAGGTCCAGCGCGCAGGGGTCATTTCCGTTGTAGGTGAATTTTGCCGATGTTACCAGCGTCCGCGTGGCAGGCGTATTGCTCTCGGTCGGCTGCAGCATTGTATAGCCGTCAATGTACCAGTGCGGCTTATTCGAGTAATTGAAGTACCACCCCACACCCTCATTGCAGTCGCCGGGATTCGGGTTGTTGTAGTCGTCGTAAGTATATGTCTGCACCGCTTCGCTGATAATCCAGTAATCCGAATCCGAAATTTTTACCTTTGCCGGATTGACGTTGATATCGTTGACGTCCTCCCCGCTGTCGCCCCAGGTCGCTACCGAGTGTCCACCGGAGCCGCCGCCGCCGGTCGGCTTGCGAATGCTCAGCGAAAGCAGGTTGCATTTGCGAAGGTTATCGCCGACGACCTCCGGCAGGTTTGTCACTTTGTACGGCGGCCGCGGATTCCTGTTGCCGCGCACAACAACCGAATTATAGGGATTCGTGTTTTTCCAGGTATTGAATTTCGAGTCCCGCCACGTTGTTATTGCCGTGTCATCCCAGCCGCACTGATTGCAATCCACCAGATGGTTGCACAGCTCCATATAGATGTCGTCCGCCCGCTCCTGAACATTGTTGCCGTCGCCGTAACCGGCCCCCGCTAACAGGTTTGACCCAGCCGCCACCCAGCAGGTCGGCTTGTTCCCGTGCGAATGGTCGGCCTTGTCAACGTCCGGCGGCGGGTCCATCTTCAGATAGTCCCCTGATGCTGCCCCGCCCGCCAGCAAGACCACCACCAATAATGAGAATTTCAGATTCTTCATAATGTTTCTCCTTTTCCTGATTGACTTTTCGATATGAGCAAACATCCACACGCAGGAGCGTACGTTCTCCAGAGATGACACCCATAACTCCTCCTGCACTTATCAGATTCTTATTCTACCCCCGCCGGCGATGAAAATCAAGTCAATACCGGCAATTTCCTCCCTAATTCATAGCCGGATGAACAGAAGATCCGTAAATCCCTGTCAATATACGGGTTACGAATCATTGGCGGCGACCTGTGTGTTGTCCGCAGGTCTGTTCAACGACCTTACCAGTTTCAGCCAGGCGTTCCTGTACGTTTCGCCCGACACAAGGAAGCCGTCGTTGTGATTTCCGAATATCTCCACAAACTCCTTTGGCTCATTCGCCGCCTCATACAGTTCAAGGCCGAACTCAAAAGGCAGCATTTCATCGTTGCGACTGTGGATTATCAGTATCGGGCATTTGACTTTCCTGACGTATTCAATAGTCGGGTATCTGAAGCTCGCAAACCACCTGACGGGCATATACGGATAAAACTTGCGCCCCGCGTCAACGTATGAGGTAAATGCGCTTTCGATTACCAGCCCCGCCGCCCTCACCTTGCCCGCCAGGTACGCCGCGATGCAGCCGCCTAATGACCACCCGAAAATGATAACAGCGTCAGCCGAGACCTTCTTCTTCTTTGTGAGCCACCGATATGCGGCCCTGGCGTCCAGATATGTCCCCTGTTCGCTCGGCGTGCCCTCGCTGTTGCCGTACCCGCGGTAATCAAAGACAAAGCAATTCAGCCCCAGCTTGTTGAGGAAATTGACGGTGTCAAGAAAGTACATCATATTTCCGCCGTTGCCGTGACAGTACAGCACCGTCAGTTGTGCATTCGCCGCGGGTACAAACCATCCGTGCAGCACGAGGCGGTCTGCCGTGCGAAACGTCACCTCCTCGTAGTCCAGCCCAACGTCCGCCGGCGTGTAGGGGATATCCCGCACAGGCGAATAGAGAAATTTCGGCTGCATAATATACAGTATCACGCCCACGACCCAGTAGGCGATGAACAAAATCACAAGAATCGAGATAAGCGTTCCCCACATATCAGATCGCCGGCCGGTTATCCAAAACCTGCTCTCAATGCCTTAACCGGTTATTCTAATCCTCTTGCGATACGGGGGCAATCACTGACCGCTCAATAAGATGATTTATGGCAAAATCCTCCGCTGCCTTCCGTAACAGGCGTTTGCTGTTTCGCATCGCATACTCAGCGGACACGTCATCTTTCCTGCACGCAAACACGTCAACGATCCCGAGTTTGCTCCATTGCTTCTTCGCAAGTTTAACCTGCCCGGCGATTACCGCCACGGGCACGTTGTATCGTCCAGCCGTTCGGATCACACCTGAAACCACTTTACCCCTCAGCGATTGCGTATCGAAACTTCCTTCGCCGGTAATTACCCAGTTCGCCTCTTTCACCTCGCTTGCCAGATTGCAATGGGCCATTACTGTCTCTATGCCCGATACTATCCTGCCGTTCATAAATGCAACCGCGCCGGCCGCAAGCCCACCCGCTGCTCCGCCGCCCGCAATATCCTTTATCATTGGACCCAGTTGTGTCCTTACAACTCGCGCAAGATGCGACAGCCCGGCTTCGAGCTGCTTTACCATCGCGCGTGTTGCTCCTTTTTGCGGGCCATATACTCTCGCCGCGCCGCTGCTGCCGCACAGCGGATTATCGACATCGCACAGTATCTCCACCGGCGGCATCTTAAAATTCGCCGGCTTGATTATCTTCTTTATGCTTGTGAGGCCGGCTCCGCCCAAAGGCACATCACGGTCTTGCTCATCAAGAAACTTCCATCCCAGTGCCGTCGCAGCGCCAACGCCTCCATCAACCGTTGCGCTGCCGCCCACGGCTAACAATACCTTCTTTGCTCCGTATTTGACCGCCGCTTTTATAAGTTCGCCCGTTCCGTATGTCGTTGTTCTCAGGGGATTCAACTGTCTGCGATTCAGCAGCGTCATCCCGCTTGCCGCCGCCATTTCCACAACGGCGGTCGCATCTTGCTCAAACCACGCAAAACCGGCATCAACTCGCATATCCTCAAGCGGTCCCATCACCCGCCGGCGTACCCATCGCCCGCGGCCCGCACGTATCACGGCCGCTGCCGTCCCCTCTCCGCCGTCTGCCATTGGCACAGTGACGACCTCGGCGGCAGATGCCTTTCTGCGGATTGCCTCCACAATGATTCCGCACGCCTGCTCTGCAGTCAGTGTCCCCTTGAATGAATCAGTCGCTACTACAATCTTCATACCATTTTAAAGGACAACCGCACTGATAATCCACAACACCACCGCCGCCGTCAGTCCCTCGACCAGAGTGCCGAGTGTCTGCAGCTTGTACCCCTGTTTCACGTTCATCCCTGATAGGCCCGTCACCACCCAGAAGTAGCTGTCGTTGACGTGACTGACAACCATCGACCCCGCCCCGATTGCCACCGCCGACAGGGCGCGCGCAGTTGCTGATTCGAGACCTAATGTCCCCAGCAGCGGTGCGACTATGCCGGATGTTGTTATTATGGCTACGGTGGAAGAACCTTGCGCCGTTTTCAGCGCCGCAGCAATGACAAACGGCAGCAATATGCTCAGCGCCGAACCCTTTCCCAAAAACTGCCCCACGACAGTTGAAATACCTGCGTTCTGCAATACCTTCCCGAACGCTCCGCCGCAGCCGGTGATGATGATAATCGCCGCACAGCCCGTCACCGCCTCGCCCACCCATCCCGATGCCGAAATCATCTCGCGCGTCAGTTTCTTAGGCAGTGAGAACGCAAAAAACACGCCCATCAACAACGCAATTACCGGCTGCCCTATGAATCCCACCACTGCCGCCGTTCCTCCCTGCCCCAGCGGATGCGTCGGAAAATCGCTTATCGACTTTGCCACAATCAGGACTATCGGCAGGACTATCGGGACAATTGCTTTCGCCGCCGAAGGGCCGTACGCCTTCGTCTCCACGCTCCCGGCTGTCTCCCCGGGCAATTCGTATTCCAGATGAGTCCTTGACGCAAAAGCTACTGCGAATACCCAACTGCCCACAAACGCCGCCGCGGCTACTACGCATCCCCACATTATCACAAGCCCCAGGTCGGCGTTCAAAATACCCGCCGCTGCCAGTGGCCCGGGCGTCGGCGGCACCATCGTGTGAGTCGCATAAAGTCCCAAACTCAACGCTATAGCCGCCGCCGCCAACGAACTGCCCGCCTTGCGCGAAAGCGCTCTGCACAAGGGCGCCAATATCACAAAACCTGAATCACAGAACACCGGCACACCCACAATATATCCGATTATCCCCATCGCCAATGGCACGTTCCTCTCTCCGACAAGCCGCAGAATGCTTTCGGCAAGTGTCCGTGCGCCGCCACTTTTCTCAAGAAATGTCCCTATCACTGACCCGGCTAAAATCACTATACCGATGTAGCCGATTGTACCGCCGAACCCATCGTTTATGCTCTTGGCTACGTCCGCCAGCGACATCCTCCCGCAAAGCGCCCCGTAAGCAATCGCCGCCAGCAAAAGCGCCAGGAACGGATGCAAATTCAATTTCGTCGTTGCAACTACGATGAAGACCACGCAAAGCACCAATAGTATCATCAACCACATTTCTCTATACTCCTCTTAGAACCCTGCTGCAAAATCGTCCCCCGTTTGGGTCACCCACTTCTTCAGCAACTGCCGATGTTGGTTCTTAACATCCTGCATTGACGAGTCATACGCAAGGTTGCGCATTTCACCCGGGTCGTCTATCAGGTCAAATAGCTGCTCGTTGCGCGCGCCCGCCGAATAGACATTGTACTTGTACCGCCGAGTCCGAATCATTCTCGCATTATGCGTCTTATTCTGCGGGTCGGGCGCAAGCTCGGCGACCATATATTCACGCCATTTG
>CAYGVZ010000093.1:0-9681 GCA_964353475.1 uncultured Pirellulales bacterium
AAAGCATAAGGGCACCCGCCTTCGTCAGGGACTACGGCGGGCAGGCATCGAACATTCAACGCGGTATCGGCGGTTAATGAGAGATATGGGTTACGGCCGGGGGTGGAATTTGCGGTGGATGGCGCAGAGGCGTTCGTTGTCAACGTGGGTGTAAATCTGAGTCGTGGCGATGTCAACGTGGCCAAGCATCTCCTGAACGCTGCGCAAATCGGCGCCGCCGGCCAACAAATGCGTCGCGAAGCAGTGCCGAAGCGTATGCACCGTCAGGTTTCGCGGCATACCTGCGCGGGCCGCGTACCTTTTTATCAGGCGCCAAATCTCGATTCTGCCAAGCGTTCGGCCGGTGCGCGAGAGCAGGAGGGACTCGCCGCTGAAGGGTTTGGCAAGTTTCGGACGCTGGCCCGCCAGATAATCCTGGACGGTTTTGGCGGCGGTTTTGCCGAGCGGGACGACGCGCTCTTTTCCGCCCTTGCCGAAACAGCGAAGATAGCCGATATCGAGATTTAAATCGGAAATTTTCAGGCATGCCAATTCGCTTGCGCGGATGCCGGTTGCGTAAAGCAGTTCGAGCATTGCCCTGTCGCGGAGATAATACGGCTCTTTGGGCGATGGGGCGTTGAGCAGATTGAGCACCTGGCTTTTGCTGCAAACGATGGGCAGTTTCTGCCAGAGTTTGGGGCCATCGAGGATGCCGGTGTAGTCCTCATCGATGAGGCCGGTAAGTTTGGCAAATCGCAGGAACATCCTTATGGCGACAAGGCGGCGTTTCATCGAGGCCTCGGCCATATTGCCGCGCGAAATCGCCATCAGGTAATTCTGAATAACGGCCGGCTGGATTCGCCGAATGTCCCTGACGTGCTTGTCCTGGCAGTATTCAAGGAAATCGCGCAGGTCGCGGGCATAGGCAAGAAGGGTGTTTTGCGCCAAGCCGGCTTCCACCTTCAGGTAATTAAGGAAGTCGCCCACGAACCTGCCCAAAGGCAAGGCCGCCACCTTCGTCCCAATGTTTTTCACCTGCACGGTTGACATCTGGTTTTCCGAAATGCCGTTTGTATCACTATGAATATCGGCTATGCTGAAAGACATCCTTTAGAAGACCGACATTCCGTCAAAGGCGGAGAAAGCAGGTAATTGGCGGAAGGGGTTGCGTTGCAGAGGCAGGTGTGGTATCTTAGCGAGAATGTGATTTTGGAGGTGCGGTGAGAGCCGGACAAGGATGAACGTTTAAGGCCACAAAGGAGGTGGAAAATGAGCGGAGTATTCGGAGTAGTTTCCCAGGGCAACTGTGCGGAATCGCTTTTCTACGGGACGGACTATCACTCGCATTTGGGGACGGAATACGGGGGGCTGGCGGTTTTAGGCAAGGGATTTACCCGGCAGATACATAACCTGAGCCAGAGCCAGTTCAAGTCGAAGTTCTACGACGACTATGAGCGATTCGAGGGGAACAAGGGGATAGGGGTAATCAGCGATTATGAGGAGCAGCCGATATATTTGAATTCACGGTTTGGGCCGTTCTGCATAGTAACAAGCGGATTCATAGATAACGCGGAGGAATTAACAGGCCGGCTGTTAGATATGGGGGCGTCGTTCAGCGAGATAAGCAAGGCGGTCGTCAATACGACTGAGCTGATAGCAAAGCTGATAAATATGGGCAGCGACCTGGTGAACGGTATAGAACTGATGTTCAATATGATTGAGGGGTCCTGTTCGCTGCTGCTGCTCAACAAGGACGGAATATACGCGGCGAGAGACAGGTTTGGCTATACGCCTTTGGTTGTGGGCAGACGTCAAGACGCCTGGGCGGTAACAAGCGAGACGAGCGCGTTTCCGAACAACGGGTTTGAGATAATCAAGAACGTAGAGCCGGGCGAGGTAATTCTTATCAGCGAAGATGGAATCGCACAGAGGCGGCGCGGAGGAGCGAACGGCAGCCAGATATGCGCGTTTTTGTGGATATACACGGGCTTTCCGGCATCGAACTATGAAGGAATAAACGTCGAGATAGTAAGGGAACGCTGCGGGCGCTGTCTTGCTAATCGCGACGGGGACATCAAGGTTGACGTGGTATCAGGGGTGCCGGATTCGGGATTTGCGCACGGATTAGGGTACGCGATGGAGTCGGGCAGGCCGTTCAGGAGGCCGCTGGTGAAATACACGCCGGGATACGGGCGCAGTTACACGCCGCCGTCGCAGCAGACGCGGGATTTGGTTGCGAAAATGAAACTGATACCGATTAAGGAAGTGATTGAGGGCAACAGCATCGTTATCTGCGAGGATTCGATTGTGAGGGGGACGCAACTCCGGAATTTTGCGATAAAGAAATTGTGGGATTGCGGGGCGAAGGAGGTTCATATGAGGCCGGCCTGTCCGCCGCTGATGTTCCCGTGCAGATTTAATTTATCGACCAGGAGCATCAATGAGCTTGCGGCTCGCAAGGCGATTCGCAGCATAGAGGGACGCGACATAGATGACGTCTCGGAATATACAAACGAGAACAGCGAGAAGTACCGCAGGATGGTGGAACGGGTTGCGAGCGATTTGGGGGTGACGACGCTGCGATATCAGCGGCTGGAGGATATGGTCAAGGCGATTGGATTGCCGAAAGAGAATTTGTGCCTGTACTGCTGGACAGGGAAGTGTCCCCAGTCGCCGTGCAGCAGAAAGAGGGCAATAGAGATAAGAGAGGTGAAGGGGGCGAAGATGGGCGGGGGCCGCAAAACAGAGGCGGTAGCGTGAAGACCCCTAAATATGGAATAAGGATGGGGTGTTTTTCCTGATTTTTCGGGGCGGGGATTTGGTATGATGGAGGGTGTGCCGAAAGCAAGGTCTGATTCGCGGCACAAAAAGAGGAGTGTGCGATGATGAAAAGGGTATTTGCAGTTGCGGGGGTAATGGCATTTTTGCTGTCGCAGGCGGGGATGGCAGCAACATACTATGTTGCGACAAACGGCAATGACGCAAATTCCGGCTCGATAGACCACCCGTGGAAGACGGTGCAAAAGGCGGCGAACACGCTCAACGCGGGCGATACTGTTTACGTTATGAATGGCACGTACCACGAGGTCGTCTCCGTAACACGTTCAGGCACATCCTCTGACCCGATGACATTCAGGAATTACCCCGGACAAGCCCCCGTGATAGACGGTGCAGGACAGGGCGCTCCGAGCGGGGTCCTTGTAATCCAGAACTGTGCACACATCCGCGTCGATGGGCTTGGCATAATGAATACGGACTCGGTCCACCAGTCAGGCATCTGGCTGTGGAACGCCGACGATGTCAAAGTGGAACGCTGCTACGTCTATAATACCTATTCATCCGGCATAAAAGTCAACTGGTCAAGCAACATCGTCGTCAATGAAAACGAAATCGAAAAATGCTGCCAGAGCGGCTCCGAAGAGAACATCAGCATCAAGCTCGTTTCCCACGACGTGGTTGCCAGCCGCAATTATATCCACAACACCGCCAAAGAAGGCATCGACGTTAAAGAAGGCGCGTACAACGTCCTGGTCATCGGCAATTACCTCCACAACGTCGAGCGGCAGGCCCTATACGCCGACGCCTGGGACCGGCCGACGTATAACATAGAATACAGGGACAATATAATGCACGACTGCGATTTCGGAATGGGCGCGTGCGCCGAGATGGGGGGACTGCTGAGCAACGTGCGGTTTGTGAATAACCTTGCTTACGACTGCAATGGGCCGGGGATGTTCTGCAAGGACTGGGGCGGCGCGACCCCGCATCCAATGCAGGACATCTACTACGTCAACAACACGGTTTATAACTGCGCATGGGGCTGGGGCGCGGGGATGGATATAGGGACATACGAGGCAAACAACGTCGTGGTGCGAAATAACATCCTCTCGCAGTGCGGAATACCAGTTCGGGTGAACCGCGAGCCGATAAGCAAAATTATCGAGAAGAACCTGTGTGAGAACACAACCGGCATAGACCCCAACTGGTGCATACAGGGGATGCCGAGATTTGTAAATGCGGCGGGCGACGATTTTCATCTGCGGGGCGATTCGAACGCGATTGACACAGGCACATCGGCTGATGCACCTGCTGTGGATATTGAGGGTAAGGCAAGGCCGATGGGCGGCAGGTTCGATATAGGGGCATACGAGCGGGCAATGGGCGATTTGGACTGGGACGGGAACATTGATTTTGCGGACTTTGCGATATTGGGCGGCCAGTGGCAGCAGGGGCCGGGCACGCCATCGGGCGACATATCGCCATATCCGGGCGACGGGGTGGTGGATTGGGTGGACGTCACCGAACTTGCGAGGTGCTGGGGCAGGTAGTGAAGACCCCGGCTGGAAGCCGGGGCTAAATACGGAATAAGGATGGGGCGTTTTTCCTGATTTTTGGGGGCGGGGATTTCTAATCTCAATCGGTTTGACAAGCCGAATATAGGGTTGATATGCGCACTACTATTCTATTGGACCGGCTGGCGCCTCAGGAGAGCAGCCGGGTCGGCGAATGGCTCGCGATGGTGGTCATCGTGCTGATGGCCATCGGGACGGCGTTTGTCTTCTCGGCCAGCGCCGATGTATCGCATGAGCTGAGTTTGCAACATTTTTATACATCACCCGCGCTGCGGCAGGTCTTGTTCTTCCCGATTGGAATCCTCGTGCTGCTGCTCGTTTCCCGTGTTGATTACCGCCGGCTGTCTCTGAGCAGGGGCCTTGCGAAATCGCCCATAACCTACCTGCTGGGGACGGCTATAATCCTTGTGGTGGTTGTCCTGCTGCCGCAGATAGGCACGGAGGTAAATTACGCGAGGCGATGGCTGCGAATCCCGCTGGGGCCTGCGAGCATCAGTTTTCAGCCCTCGGAGTTAGCGAAGTGGTCGCTGCTTTTCTTTCTGGCGGGCTTTTGCGACAGGTACGCCGATTCCCTGAAGGAGTTTTGGAGGCGATTTACGCCGATTTGCCTTTTGACGGGACTTGTAGTCGGGTTGATTATCATCGAGGACTTCGGCACTGCGGCGCTTGTTGCGCTCTTGAGTTTCGTGATGCTGCTGATTGCGGGCGTGCGTTACTGGCACATCCTGACACCGCTGCCTTTTGCTGCGGCTGCGTTCGTGCTTGCAATCATTACATCGCCTGCTCGCAAGATGCGGATATTAGCGTTTCTGAACCCGGAGCAGTGGGCGGATTCGGCAAACTACCAGGCAAACCAGTCATTGATATCGCTTGGCTCAGGCGGGCTTTTAGGCAAGGGTCTGGGCAGGGGTATATGCAAATACGGGCATTTGCCGGAGGACACGACCGACTTTATCTTTGCCGTTATCGGCGAAGAGCTGGGCTTTGTGGGTGTGGTTGCGGTGATTGCCCTTTTCATTATTTTTATCTGGCTGGGCCTGCTTATCGTTGTTCGATGCAAAGACCGGTTTGGGCAACTGCTGGCAGCAGGTATCGTTCTGGCAATTGCGGTCCAGGCCGCCCTCAACATCGGCGTCGTGACGGTTGTGCTGCCGACAAAGGGTTTGCCGCTGCCGTTTGTAAGCGCAGGCGGAACAAGTATGCTGCTGTCTGCCGCCGCGGTGGGCGTGCTGTTGAATATCGCGTCGCAGTCGGCGAAAGGTGACATCGAGGTGGAGGGGACATAATGGCCGGGGCGACCATCTTCTTTGCTGGCGGCGGAACGGGCGGACACATCTATCCCGCACTGGCTGTCGCAGAAAGAATTGCAAAATTCCAGCCGGACGCGAAGGTGCATTTCTTTGTGAGCAGCCGGCCCATCGACGAGCAAATCCTCTCGAAAACACCCTTCGAATATACCAGACTGCCCGCCACGGGTTTTTCGCTTCGACCAGGCAAACTAATCAATTTTTTTCGCACGTTCCTGGCAAGTTATCGAATTGCGAAAAGCAAAATCGGCGATGCTGAAAAGGCGGTCGTGGCGGGCGTGGGCGGTTTTGTGGCGGCGCCTGCGTGCTATGCGGCCCACAGGACGAAGACGCCGCTGTTCCTCATCAACGTCGATATCATCCCCGGCAAGGCGAACAGGATAATCGCACGCTGGGCGGATAAAATCTTCGTTCAGTTCGCAGAGACGGTTGAGCATTTGGGCAAACACAAGGGCAAGACGGAAGTTGTCGGCTGCCCCGTGCGAGGCAGTTTCGACAATCCCGACGCAGAGCGGGCAAAAACAATTCTGGGGCTTGATAAGAACAAAAAAATTCTGCTAATCACGGGGGCGTCGAGCGGGTCACAAAGCATCAATCGCACAGTATGTTCGCTGCTCGATAAATTGGACGGCTTCACAGATACCTGGCAGATTGTGCACCTGACCGGCAGGGCCAATTACGACCAGGTTGCTGCAAAGTACGCCGATGCGAGAATCGCGCACAAGGTCGTCGATTACTACGACGATATGGCCGACCTGCTTGCTGCGGCGGATTTGCTCATAGGCAGGAGCGGCGCAGTGAGCGTGGCGGAGTATGCCGCGGCGGCCGTGCCGAGCATCTGTTTGCCATACCCGCATCACCGGGATATGCACCAGTATCTCAACGCCGGCAAGCTGGTCGAGGCGGGTGCGGCGATAATCGTTGACGATATACCCGATGAAAAGGAACGCAACGAGTGGCTCTGGGAAGAGATGGAAGTCCTGCTCAAAGACGACAGGATGCGAGGGCGTATGCGCGAATGTTGCCGGTCAATCGGCTCTAGGTCAGCGGCTGCGACAATTGCTGAGCAAATCACCGCGGGATTGCAGCGGGTGCCAGATGCGGAGCCGGGCGGGTTTACTTTCGGCAGTAGTCGATGAGGCGGGCGATTTCGCTTCGCAGGTTTTCCCGGTGGACAATCATATCTATAAAACCGTGCTCAACCATAAACTCGGCGGTCTGGAAACCCTTTGGAAGCTCGACCTTGATTGTCTCGGCAATAGTGCGCGGCCCTGCAAAACCGATTAACGCGCCGGGTTCTGCTATGAGGCAATCGCCCAACATAGCGAAACTGGCGGTTACTCCTCCCGTTGTCGGGTCGGTCAACACCGCAATATAAAGCCCTCCCGCCCTGTCGAACTTCGCCAGCGCGGCGCTCGTTTTCGCCATTTGCCCCAGCGACACCACCCCTTCGTGCATCCTTGCGCCGCCTGAGCAGCAGACGGCTACCAGAGGCAGGGCCTCCTCGATGGCTTTATCGACTGCGACGGCGAATTTTTCGCCGACCACGTAGCCCATCGACCCCATAAGGAAATTCGGCTCCATCACGGCCAGCATTACAGCCCGGCCTTTGATGAACGCCTTGCCGATTCGCATGGCTTCGGTCACGCCGCTCTTTTGCTCCTCCTCGCCCAGTCGCCGGCTGTAGGCCGCGCCCCTGAACGTAAAGCCCAGCGGGTCGCCGCTCCTGAGCTGCGGCAGCATTTCTTCAAAGGAGGCCTCATCGACAAGGTACTTGATGCGGGTGGCGGAGTCCACGCGGAAATGGCAGTTACATTCGGGGCAGACGTTCAGGTTCTTCTCGACCGCGCTTTTATAGAGCATCCGCTCACAGGCGGGACAGCGGGTCCACAGCCCTTCGGGCATCTCTTTGCGCTTACGAAGCGAGAAGCCGTTCCACTTGCGTTTCGCGTCTTTTGCCATAGGGTATCGAGTCATCTCAACGAAGCGATAATAGTATCAGAAACAGCCGGTTATTGCCAGTCAAATCCGGCGGCAGGCCTCCTGAATCGCCTCTATCGCGGCAATACGGTCGGGTTTTGAAAAGATGGCATTGCCGGCGACAAGGGTATCGCCGCCGTATGAAACCACCTGAGGGGCGACTTCGGCGTCAATGCCGCCATCCACCTCGACACGGACCTTCGGGCCGACTATTTCGCGGATGCGAGGTATTTTTTTTGCGGCCTCTGCAATGAAACTCTGCCCTCCAAAACCCGGATGGACCGTCATAACCAGGACCATATCGCAAAAAGGAGCGACTTTTTCTATCACCTTGACGGGCGTCTCCGGGTTCAGACATATCCCGGCCGTAACGCCCATATCGTGCAATATCTTTATGAGTTCCCGGGGCCTCTTTTCTACTTCGATGTGAAAGGTAATGTGATTGACGCCTGCCTTGACAAACTCCGGCGAGTATTTTCGCGGGTCGGTTATCATCAGGTGGGCGTCAAAGAACAGTTTGCTGCACTTGCGCAGCTTGGCAACTACCGGCGGGCCGATAGTGATATTCGGCACAAAATGGCCGTCCATAACATCAAGATGCAGCATATTGACGCCTGCTTTTTCGACGATGGCTATCTCGTCGGCCAATCGCGAAAAATCCGCACTCAGTATCGACGGCGATATCTCAATTGTCCCCGGCTTCGGCAGTTTCATTTTTCACCAAGCAAATTACTCAAAATGCTCCATATCCTCATATTCTCGGCCTCATCGCAAAGTTTCATCGCCCAGCTTTTCAAATACTTGGTATCGAGCTTGCCTTTGTGCCGCACGACGATATTCTTTGCATCAAGCAGGTCCTTGTCTCGGCCGGGTATTATCTTCAGCAGAATCAAATCCTCTGGCGTAGGAAAAAAACCTCGTACCCCATACATCCGCGTCACCTTTCGCCTCTCAAATGCCTGCACCTCCAAATCTGTTGATGCAATAATAAAGTCGATATTGTAGTCGTTGTACCTGATTTGAAATATCCCCATCTGCTCGGCAGTTTCAAGACACCTTTCTCTCGATAATATGAAGCCGGCTTTTTCTGCTCTTGATAGAAGAAGCGGGACTTCGTCCTTGTTCATTATGATGTTTATGTCCACGTCCCTTGTCATTCTCGGCTCCCCAATTGCTCCTGCCGCCATCCCCCCAATCACAATATACTTGTACTTTCCCTTGTTCAGGAATCTGATAACACTCTTATAGGCGTCCTCTAACAGAACTTTCACTTGTTCTTCCTCTTCAGTGCCATCTTCAGGCAGATTGGCTTGTCCTCTCCGAAATTCTTCCGCCACTTCCAAATCAAACTCGATCTTAGCAGGTCCTCCTCCAGCCGTATCGACTCCGTCATCGTCAGCCCCCGCAGCCAACGTCTTCTCTCCTCTTCCATCGGCTCGAATCTCTTTTTGTCCAGCAACCCCTTGTTGCCTAATACCTTCTTCATTGTTACGCCTTTACATAGTCCGCCGGCAACACCGGCGTTCCCACATTACTATACCGTTTATCCGCAGGAAATCACCTTGAATCTCGCAACGGCGTTCTCATTTGCCGATGCAGAAGCGGGAGAAGATGCGTTCAAGGACGTCCTCGGTAACGTCGTGGCGTTCAACGGCAGAGACGGCCTGGTGCGCAGCACGCAGCATAATTGCAGCAACCTCGTCGTTGCCCGCCCTTATCTCGCTGATGGCTTTGTCGATATTCTCAATCGCATATGCTATCGCCTGCCTGTGACGGACAGTCAATAATGCTGCGCCCTCTCCCGCACCGCTCGTCTGATCGAGAATCCTCTTGTCTATCGACTCGGCCAGCATCGCAAGACCTTCGCCTGTTTTTGCGGAAATGGGGCTAAATGGGGCATCGAGTAAATCGCTCAACTGCGCCAGGCGCTTGTTCAACTCGTCGCCGTCCAACAAGTCGCTTTTTGTGGCTATGGGGATGAGCGTCCTGGTACCCGTTAATCGAAAGACGCCGGCATCCTCGGCCCAGTCGGGCTTTGATATATCCACACAGAATATAACGAC
>CAYGVZ010000094.1:0-2053 GCA_964353475.1 uncultured Pirellulales bacterium
CACGACCTCATCGACTGCCTTTGTCGGCGCGGTATCGAGATGCGGCATATCGGCTGCTTTGCCATAGACGCATCTTTTGACCTCAGCGAGGTCGAAGTTATTCTTTAGCTTATTGACACCGCCGATTGTCGCGCAGGCGCCGAGTGCAATCAGCACCTTTGTCCGTGTGCGAATGATTTGCAGCCGTTTCTCGTCTTCGGGCCTGGTGATTGACCCTTCGATAATAGCGATATCATATTCACGGCTTTGCTCGCTCATCGCCTCGCGCCATTCAACGACGTTGAGGGCGTCAATCAAATCCAACAGCTCCTCTTCGAGGTTGACAATCTGAAGCTGGCATCCTTCGCAGCAGGCGAAGTCAAAAATTGCTACTCTGGGTCTATCCATTTTATATTGCCTCCGGGGCGGTGTTCAGGTCTGAATAACGGAATACCGGGCCATCGACGCACACATAAAGGTTGTTTATCTGGCAGTGTCCGCACTTGCCGACGCCGCATTTCATTTTCCTCTCGAGATTCAGGAACATATTTTCTCTGGGAACCTTCGCCTCATTGAGCGACAGCAGGACGAATTTGTACATAACAGGCGGGCCGCATACGAACACGAGCGCCGTTTTGAGTTCGGTTTCGATTTTGGGGATGAGTGTTGTAACGACCCCGACGTTGCCCAGCCAGCAATCATCTGCCTGATCGACTGTCTCCATAAAATGGATGTCCTTTCTGTGCGACCAGGCGTCCAATTCGGAATGGAAGAACCGCTGGGCCATACACTTTGTTCCGAGCAGGACCGTTATGTCGCCGTAGTCATCACGTTTATCGAGGACGTAATTGATGAACGAGCGTTGCGGGACGAGGCCTATTCCACCGCAGACAAATACGAGGTCTTTTCCCTTTGCCTCTTCTATCGGATACGTGCCATTGCCGAACGGCCCGCGGATGCCGACCTTGTCGCCGATTCGCAGCCGGTGGATGGCGTTGGTGACGTTGCCTGTTCTGCGGACGACAAGCTCGAAACAGCCCTTCTGGGTCGGCGAGGAGGAGATTGTGATAGGCGATTCGCCGATACCAGGAATCGAAACTTCGACAAACTGACCCGGTATGAAATCGAAGTCGCCGTCATCGGATGTAAACCGCAGGTACATCTCCGTCGGGTTCATCAGCCGCTTTTTCTCAAGCGTAGCCAGCCGCGGCAGGTATATGTCTTTCTCAACCGAACATTTCTTGTGCATTAGTCAAACTCCCAGCATTTACGCAAACAGACGATATTTCTATTTTACGCCCAGGTCATCCACAAGGCGGTTGTAAACATTTACCGGATTAGCGATGTCAGACAGGCAGGCGTCAACGCACCTGCCACACCCGACGCAGGCGATTTGGCCGCCTATTTTTGCGGGCACGTACTTGCCTTTTCTGTACAGGCGGTGTCTGAACCTGTCGGCGCGATTCTTTCTGAACTCGTGTTCGCCGGCGACTTTTGTGAATCCGTCGAGCAGGCACCCGTCCCAGGCGCGCTGACGTTTGCCTTTTGTAAGGTCCCAACTCACATCATCCTGCACATTGAAGCAGTAGCAGGTGGGGCAGACCTGGTTGCACGAGCCGCAGCTAAAACATGTTTTTGCCTTTTCCTCCCAGACGGGGTGCGAATACGCCTTTTCGAGGAGCTTCGGCAGGTCGGAGGGT
The DNA here is from genome assembly GCA_964353475.1 of uncultured Pirellulales bacterium. Classification (GTDB taxonomy): domain Bacteria; phylum Planctomycetota; class Phycisphaerae; order Sedimentisphaerales; family Anaerobacaceae; genus CAYGVZ01. Next base: position 1,680 of record CAYGVZ010000094.1, read on the forward strand.
TTGCATTTCAACTGATGTTTGTTGAGGTTCTTCTGGTTGTCAGCCCAGACCTTTTCGCGTTTTTTCAGGTCTTCCTTGGTCGGTTTTACGGCGTCATCTATTTTTGCGAGGAGCGAATCGCCTTTTTTCGAAGCGCTCTCGGCTATGTATGCCCCGCCGATGTCCGTGAGCAACAGGTCGAAGCCCTTCTTAACCGTGGCTGTTCCCATAGAGGCGGCAAATGCGTTCTTTGACGGGGTGACGACGTCGCAGGCGATGATGGTTGCGGCCAGGCGTCTTCTCATATAGTGCGCGTCGCAGTTGTCCTGGCTGAAAATCTCGTCCATCTGATTCAGCGCAATCATATCGTACGGGTGGACGCCGATGAGGACAAA
>CAYGVZ010000094.1:2063-9671 GCA_964353475.1 uncultured Pirellulales bacterium
AAACGGCTCATCGTCGAACGCCGATTTGTACCCATCGCTAATCTCGAATGTCACGAGCGTTTCGACTGGCGGCTGGAAAAAACTCCTGGGGGACAGAAGCGTCCGGTCGAAGTTGAGCCGCAGGTCTTTGGCTGATTCTAGCGGCGCATATTCAAAACGGTCGCCTTTTGCCTGGACGCCTATTACCTTCTGCTGCTTTATCAGTTTGTCCACAAGTTTTGTGACAGCATTCCTGCTGACCTTCTTGATACTCATCTTCAACCTCGGTTAAAAATGCCTTGAACGTTCCTTTCTTCTATGTCGGATCGGGCGAGCCGCTCAGCACACAGGCGGTGTCGCTCTTCGCGCCGCCCGGTATGTAGTAGGGCAGCCGGGCAAGGTCTGTGGCAATGTCTATGGTTACCACCTTTACCTTCTTCGGTACAATTATATGCGCTGGCGAGAAATTTAGTATTCCTTTTATGCCTGCGTGCACGAGCGTATCCGCGACCTGCTGAGCCGCCTGTCGCGGGACTGCGATGATTGCCAGCGTGACGGCCCGTTTTTTCAGCACGCCGATTCGGGAAACGTCCTCAATCGTTACGTTGCCCACTTTCTTTCCGATTTTGGCCCGGTTGCTGTCAAATGCCGCGGTAATCTCCAAGCCGTATATCCTGAAGCCCGTATATGCCAGCACGGCGGACCCCAGGTTGCCCACGCCTACCAGCGCGGTCTTGTGAACAGTGTCCAGGCGAAGGATTCTTTGAATCTGCCTGGCCAGTTTTTCGACGTCGTATCCAAGCCCCCGCGTGCCGAACCCGCCGAAGTAAGAAAAATCCTTTCTTATCTGCCAGGGGTTGACACTTACGGAGTCAGCCAGCCCCTGACTCGACACGCTCTTGCGGCCCTGTTGAGACAAAAGCATCAGTCCCCGCAGGTAAACGGGCAGCCGGCGAACCGTCTCATTCGGAATCTTGCGGTATCTCACAAGAACTCCACATACCAAGTAGTGCTTGTGTTCACAATCACAAAGCAATAAGCCGTTAAATTTATCGAAATCCCCTGTGCATGTCAAGGCAATTCCACACAAGCGGAGAATTCTGAATTGGTCGTGGGGTTCCGTTGCTCCGGCGGCAAAGCGCCCCCCTGCCCAGGCGAAGTGGCCGCGGCAAGCCGGGCTGCCGGCCTTGTAATCGCTACATCCGGCATATTCATTACAGCCGCAACGATGCGATGTCTGCCCGATAACCGCGTGTGCCGCATCTATTTCTTATACTTTATTAAACGGAGGCATACAGTTATTCGCCCATCAGACCTTCTTATCGCGGTTGGGGGCGGCGGTAGAGGGCAACTTATCTAAAGTGGGGGCATTGCCTTAACGAATACACACTCGGTTGTCGTCGGAGGCGAAAGAGGTATCCCGGTTTGAGCCGGTTGCTTTTCGTGAGAAGGCCCCCGGCGCGTCTGAACAGGCGGGTGTATCGAAATGAAAGCTGGTACGATGCCAAGAGGGTCTTTTTTGTCCAGCCGGGCAGTCGCGGCGTCTATGTCGGTCATTTTACTGTTCGGCTGCGGTGTTCTTGCCGCCGGCCCAACACGGAAGGGCAATTCGACTGCTCTGCGGGCGATGGCGCGGATTTATATGTCACACGGCGATTACAGCAAGGCCCAGCCGCTGGCGGAACACGCCCTCACTCTTGCAGGGTCGCAGCAGGACAATGACCGAGAGATCAGCGCCTGCCTGCTTGACCTCGGCTGGCTCTACAAGAGCCGGGGCCGGCTGAGCGACGCGGAAGTGATGTGTGAGCGCGGCCTGCAACTACAGCAGTCGGCCTATTACAAAGACCATCCATACGTTGCCTACACCCTGCGAATACTTGGCTCAATCTACCAGCAGCAGAGCAGGTATGACAAGGCCGCTGAGGCGTTCGACCGTGCGACTACTATTATGTCTATGTATCACCAGCCCGATGACCCGGCGCTGGCGCCGCTGCAGGTTGACCGCGCGCGTCTGCTTGCCGCGCAGGGCAGATTTGGTGAAGCCGAGAGTTATTATTGTTCGGCGTTCGAGACCATAAGCGGCGCTTTTGGTGCCGACCATCCTTATACCGCAGGGGTGGTCGTCAATATCGCGGAACTGTACGCCGAACTTGGACGGCTTGATGAAGCCGAGCAGCTCATAGGCCGGGCGCTGGTGATTCAGGAAAAAGTGTATGGACGTGACAATCATTTGCTCGCCCCGACATATCTGACGTTAGCGAAGATTCATCTCGCTCGGGTGGATTACAGCCAGGCCGAGCGGTTCGCCATCGCGGCCCTTGTCCTGGTCGATGCGAAGATAGACGCGGCCAACCCGTTGGCAGGCGAGGCGTTTGCCCTGTTGGCGGAGATATGGCTTGATGACGGGCGGCTCGATGAGGCCGAACAGGCCGGCCTGTATGCACTGGCGGCGATGAAGCCGGACGGCAACAGCAGCGCAATGGCGATGAATACATTGGCGCGGGTGTACATAAGGCAGGGCAGGTATGACGAGGCGGAGCAATCCGCCCTGCGGGCAAACGCCGCACTTGCGGCTATTCTCGACTCGGACCATCCGAATATCAAGGAAGTTCGACGTACAATGGCCTTATTGGAGCAGAGTCGCGGACGGACCGCGCAGCAGGTATGGGCGTCGCCTGCTATTGAAGTTTTGACAAAAAACAAGGCCTGGCTCGTTATTGAGTCAGGCCTGTCGAGATTGCTCGATAGCTATCGGCTGTTCTTTTTCGCGGGCCGTCCCGCGGCGAAAACCTCACCAGCGCATCATCAGACCGACGTTTAGTCGGCCTTTGCCTCTGCGTGTATCATCGGTTGCCTTGAGCGGCCAGCCGTAATAGACGGCCCCACTGAAATTGTCGCCGACCTCAAGCAGCGTTCCAATGCCGAGAGACGCGAGGGTTTCGTGGCTTTCTTCCGCAGCGGTCGGCTCGTTTATCATCGACCTACCGAAGTCGAAGAAGGCAAGCGGCGCGAGTTTTTTTAAACGGTACTTGTCGCTTTTTGACGCCTCTGATTCGGCGGCGTCTTTTTCCGGGATTCCCTTTACCTTCTCATATCTGACGAGGTCGAACTCATATTGTGCCGAGAACAGGATGCCGCCGTCTGCGACAATTTCATATTCATCGTAGCCGCGGACGGTGTACATCCCGCCGAAGGTCGTCATCTTCGCAGGCGCGAGGCGGTCTTCCGTCGTAACCCACCTGAACGTCCCGCTCAGTCGGGCGACCTTGTTGGGGTCAAGATACCTGCTGTGCGCAACCGAGAGCGTGTAAATCGAGAAGTACGGCTCAGCCAGCATCCTGGCGATTGTGAACTCGCTCTCATCCGATGCGCCCATACTTGCCGTCCGCCGCAAGGCAAGCGAGCTTGTGGTCATATCGTCCCGCTTGTGGGCTTCGGCCCCCACTGCCCACAGGTTCATCCTTACGTTGCTTTCGAGAAATTCAGGGAAAAGAGATGGTGTAATCCTGCTTTCTTCCCGGCTGATACCGCCGATGGCGTCGAAGAACCAGCCGCCGGCCTGGAGGAAGTTATAGCGGAGCTGGGTGCCTATGAATTTACCGCCGCCCACAAAATCTATATCGCTGGCCTGGGGACTTATGTCGAATTCGCTGTAGCCGCCGTAGAGCATCAGGCGCAGCTCAGGCCCGGTCAGCGGGAAGTCATAGCTGCCGAACAATGAATAGTTGTCGGCGATATCGGATTCGAGCGGCGCCTGGTACATTGCCATAAAGGTATCGTCTCTGCCGAGGAGGTTCGTATTTATCACGCCGATTCGCGGGTTCCACTGCCTGTCCTTTGTGCCGGAGTTGTCAACGCTGAGAAACCAGTGCCACGGGTCGGTTTCGTATATGCCGTAATTGACTGCGAGGGTATTCGGCTCGGCGCCTTTTGAGACCTTTGCCGTCACATACCTGTCAGGGTTAAGGTTCAGGAGGTTGACAAAGTCGTCGAGCCGTTTCTTGTTGGCCACCTCGCCCGGTTTTACCGGCGACCAGGCAAGCACGGCGTTGCTGTCGAGGTATCCCTTCAGTGTTGAGACCTGGTTCACATCGTAGTGTGTTACGCCGACATCGATTACCGGCGCTTCGAGGACTCGGACAGCAAGCACGTCGTCGGTCAGTTTCTGCCCCTGGAGCGCCTCGGTCGGCACATAGACGTATATGCCCGCGTAGTTTCTGTCCTGATAGGCCGACAGGACGTACTGCGTGAAGCCCTGTATGGTCCTTGCTGAGACCTGCTGCGTTTGCCCCGGCTGCGCAATTATCTGTCGAAGCGAGGTGAAATCATACAGGTCCTTGCTGTCGGCTTTGCTGAGGGGCTTATCCGAGGCGTTGAATACGGCCGGCAGATTCTTCAGCAGCTCATCGGTTGTGATTAAAGTGTTGCCGCTGATGCTGACGGCCTGAACTGTAAGTCGGGGACTTGTGTCTTCAGGCAGTTTGACCTTCGCGAGTTGTTCTTCTTCGGCCTTCCTGGCCCTTGCGAGTTGGGCTGCTTCCCTCTTTTCTTTTGCAGCGTCGCGCCGCTGCTGTTCAAACTGCTGCGAGGGTTTTTCGCCGGTCTTTTCCGCAGCAAGGCAGGTAAGCAGGATCAACGAGACGAAGGCAAGTACACAATACGCAGTTTTTTTTGTGGTATTCATCTATGGTATCCTCTTTAATCAACACAGGTTATTATCTTTTCATCGGCTATCGCTCAAAATTATTCTTAAACAAACCTGCGCTGACGACTGGTGACTGGCCGTCCGCAGAAACGCTGTGTCCCGGCCTATCTTGCCGAGTGTGTCTTAAGCGGCTGGTGCTGGGGGGCAGAATCGTGTTTATCACTACTGGTAATGCGGTTTTCGACCTGTTTGCGTTGGCGATGCCGGCAAAAAAAATCGGGGGCGGCTTTTCAACCGCCCCCGAGGATAAATCAAAGCCCCTTTGGCGTAACCGCTGTCAGCCGCCGAAACCCGCCAATCTTGCCTGAACATAGGCCGCTACAGCAGCATTGTCGCCGGTTGTAATCGGCTCGGTGTATTTCGCTGCAAAGGCCGCCGACTCATCCGCAGGCAGCTTCATCTCGCTGTTCAGTACGCTCACGTACTCCGTCAGGGCATCGAGCCACTGAGCAGCAAGGGCGTAGTCGCTGCCCTCAGCGGGGTTCTGCATCGCCGCGGCCATCAGCGCCATTTGCTCTTCGCTGACAGGTCCGGGGGCAGCGGCGAACTGGTTAACCACTCGTGCCAGGGCTGCGACCTGCGTCCCATCCGCATCCAGCAGCGCCAAGGCCGCATTTTGCAGGCGAGCGCACATATCGCACGGCTGTATGTTGCCCGACATTGCCAGCGTGCCTTCCATATACATCTGCAACTGGTCCTGCTCAATATCAAGCTCTTTGGCAACCCAGTTCGTCAGCGCCGGGCAGCCGGTAAATTTCAGTTCCTGCTGCTGAATCGGTGCGGCCTCACGAGCAACCGCCTCAAGCACCCACGCGCGGCCGTCGGTAATCTGGTCGTTCTCCAGGCCGGCCCCTCGCATCACATAGTGGTAGCCGTCCGGCAGGTCCAGGTCATCGGGGAAGGGCAGTCGGCCTACGGCGTCGTCAAGCCATTCGGTTATGCGAGATGCAACCTCAAGCCGGTCGCCGACCGTACCGTTCTTCAGGGAGTCCTTGAACTGTTCCCCCAGTACTACCGAATCATAGGCGTCAATGACCATTGCTCCTGTAGTTGCCTGCCCTTGCTCGACCTGTGCTGTCAGTCCGGCAGTTTCGGATGTGATTGTCACCGGACAGTCAATCTCCACGCTGCCGTTCTTGCTGGCCGTGTAAATAGCAAGGTCAAATGCGACGCCGGGGTCTCTGGGCCGGCCCGCCGGTATATCCGCCGGGACATCGAGGAAACCTATCCCCGCCCTGTCATCCACCGACCCGTCGCTGTAGTATCGTCCTGCGGCCTCAAGCCGGCCATTTTCGCCTATCTTGAGCGGGTCTGCGCTTACGATTGCAATGGCCGCTCTTGCCTGGTCGCCGTCCGTTGACAGTACCGTTGGTTCGCCGCCGTCGGTGTACAGGCCGAATCCATATACGCCTGTCCCCACCCAGTGGTCGGAACTGCCTGTTACGGACACGTTCAGCGCGCCGTCTGCATCTTCCGTATATATGCTTCCGCCTTCGGAGATAATCGCAACGCCGCCGCGCTCGGCTGATTGCTCGCTGTATAAGGCGAGTTCCTCATCCCCAGCACAGCTCTCTCCGAATGTTGTCACATCGCCGCTTATCTGGATGTCACCGGCGCCTGATATCCACAGGTTTCCGCTGTATGTGCTTGTTCCGGCGCCGCCTCCGTCATATCTAAGGTCGATTGAAAGGTCTTCTGAGCCGCCGACAAGGTACATATCGCCTTGCGTGCACTTTCTCACGTATCCATTGGCAGTGAGCATGTTGCCGGCCTCAATGCGCTGGTCGCCATAACCGTTGACCTTCGTGTTGTTGTTCAAAAGAACGTTATGGCCTGCGTACACATCACCGCCAAGATACGTCGTACCATCTGACGAGTAAATATTGATACTGCCGCCAGCATTATAGATTGTGCCATAGGCAGTCATATCCCCGTCGGTATCGCCGTCTTTGTCCGCCCAAAGCACCAGGTCGCCATCCACATCGTCTGATGCCACAACGGCACCACCGAGTGTGATGTGGCGGTCAGCTTCAACCGTCAAGGCACCTTCCCCTGTCAGTGTCGTGCCGTCGGCGGTGCCTTCGCCAACAGTCACATCCTGAGCTGCATCGAGCTTGACACCGTCTGCTGCCCAGGTGTTGTTATGCAGGATAATATCGCTGCCTGCTGTTACATCGTCGCACAGGTACGTCGTGCTGTCTGACGAGTAAATCTCGATGTTGCCATTTGTTGTTGTCAGTGTGCTCTTGGCCCACATATCGCCGATACCATCGCCATCAGTGTCGGCATTTAAATACATACTATCCACTGCCGCTGCGGCATCAGATAAAGTAATGCCGTCAGCCGCCAGAATATTCATTTGACCCGTTGTTGACTTCGTGACTGTCCCGCTTGCCAATACTGTTCCGTTTTCTGCAATTATTGACTGGTCGGCAACTCCGTCGAGTATCGCATCGCCATCCAGCGTTATGTTATCGCTTGCCAGTAAATCGCCGGCTGCGCTGAAGTCATCTTCTATAATCAAGCTGCCCGCATCGACTTCGACTGTGCCGTCAAGGTTGATACCCGCCTGGCCGCCGAGGTTAAGGTTGCACGCGCCGGTTTTCGTTAGTGTTCCACTTGCCGACAGTGTCCCGTTCTCGGCGTCTATTCTCTGGTCAACTGCGCCGTCCAACTGTCCGGCACCGTTGAGCGTTACATCATCGCTTGCCAACAGGTCGCCTGCTGCACTAAAGTCATCTTCTATAATCAAGCTGCCTGCCTCGACATCGACTGTACCGTCAAGGTTGATACCCGCCTGGCCGCCGAGATTGAGGTTGCCCGCGCCGGTTTTCGTTAGTGTTCCACTTGCCGACAGTGTCCCGTTCTTGGCGTCTATTCTCTGGTCAACTGCGCCGTCCAACTGTCCGGCACCGTTGAGCGTT
>CAYGVZ010000095.1:0-4463 GCA_964353475.1 uncultured Pirellulales bacterium
CTTCCGCTTGAGCCGGGCGAAATGGGAGCGGTTATCTGAAGTATTTTGCCAAAGGAGGGAATATCTCGAACTGCCGATACAATGCCGGCTGATACGGTTGATTCGAGGCCGAGAGGATTGCCTATGACAACAATGTCTTCGCCTTCGGATGGCACAATCTCGCTGAGGTTTAAGAAGGTTATATTGGCACCCGGTATTTTCACGACGAGCTTGACAATATCGGCGTCGGCGTTTTTAGCAATGATGCCTTCAACTGGATATTCTATGCCGGACGAAGTTTTGACTGTGGCGCGATAAGCGCCTTCAATAACGTGGTGGTTTGTAACGATATGGCCTTTATTGTTTACAAAAAAACCGCTGCCCTGCCCCAATGGCTTGTTGTCCTTGTCGAAGGTTTCTATAAGAACAACGCATGGCTTTACTTTTTTTGCTAAATCGACAAGAGTTTGGTCGGCCTGTGTGACCGAAAGATTTGTTAATACAATGACAGCTAACAGAATACTTAGCTTTTTCATTCTCTCAATCTCATTTTCAAATCAGTTCCTTCCTGTTCATTTTGTATTCAACCACTGCACTGCGTTTGGCCCTTGCTGTCTCGAGTAGTTTTTCGATTTTCCTGTGGTCGCCGCTGCGAATTGCTTTCTTCATTCTTTTAAGCCCGGCGATGATTTTGTCGATGCCGCGCGAACAGTTGGCAGCGTTGGTAAGCAGGACGTCAGTCCATATATTGGCCGGGCCTGACGCGATGCGGGTTGTATCCATAAAGCCGGTGCCGGCGAATTTCAGGTCGGAGGCGGTGTTTGCGTTTATCAATGCGGCCGCAGTGATGTGGGGCAAGTGGCTTACGTTTGCGAAGATGCGGTCGTGCTCGGCGGGCGAAAGGGTTTTGACGCGACAGCCGAGCGCGGTCCAGAATTGCCTCAGTACCGCCAATGCTCGCCGGCTGGTGTTATTGTCGGTTGTCAGGATACAAAGGGCACGGTCGAAAAGGTCGTCGCGCGCAAACTCGACGCCCCTTTGCTCGGAGCCGGCTATCGGGTGCGAGCCGACATAGTGGACCGACTTGGGCAGCAGACGATTGGCCCAGCGGTGGGGCTGTACTTTGGTCGAGCCGACGTCGGTAACAATGCAGCCGGGCTTCAATGAGTCCGCTATCTGTCGCAGTATGCCCTCAAACGTACAGACAGGAGTGGCCAGAATGACAATATCAGCTTCGGCTACACTGGCTTTGAGGTCGCTGGATATTCGATTGGCTACTTTGAGTCGTCTTGCCTTCGCACGGGTACTCGGGCGATGCGCAAAGCCGACGGTCGTAACTGCCCGCAATGCACGATTGACCGCTAAGGTGACTGAGCCACCCAGCAAACCCAGACCTGCCACTGTTACCTGTCGTAAGTTCTTCATAGCAAAGGTATTGGGAGAAAGTCGCCGCCAAGAACGCCGGTAAAGGGTATAACAGAGGCCGGCGTCTGTCAATTTTTTTCTTTGATTTGAGGCCGGCGAAATGGTAGTATCCTGTATCGCGGGTAAACAGGCGGCAATCAAGCCGCAGGACAAACTCAAACCTGAATCCGCAGGAGCGGACAGGGTTCTTCTATGGTTGCCCGGCAAGGACGGGCAGGATTAACCTTCGGAGCACGACACTGGGACCAATGGCGGCAGCCAAGAATAATATAGGTGACGGCGATTATCTCGACTTTGAGCAGCGTATAGCCGACATCGACAGGCAAATGGATGAATTGCGCCGGCTGGCTGCGATGAAGGGTATCGACTATTCGGCGGAGATACGTCGCCTGCAGCACGAGCAGGTGGTTGAACTGAAACGCGTTTATTCAAACCTGACGGCGTGGCAGACAGTCCAGGTGGCGCGGCATCCCAAGAGACCGCTGTTACAGGATTATCTCAACCTGATGGTGAAGGACTTCCGTGAGCTGCATGGGGACAGGTGTTTCGGCGACGACCGTGCGATGGTTACGGGGCTGGGGCAGATAGGCAGGGAGAAGGTTCTGATTGTAGGGCAGAACAAGGGCAGGACCCTGAAGGAGAAGGTGGCCTGCAATTTCGGCTGTCCCAACCCGGAGGGCTACCGCAAGGCGATTGCCAAGATGAGGTTTGCCGCCAAGTTCAAGATTCCCGTGGTAACGCTGATAGACACCCCAGGGGCATATCCCGGCGTCGGGGCTGAGGAGCGCGGACAGGCGCAGGCGATTGCCACCAACCTTTTTGAGATGTCCCGGCTGGCGGTGCCAGTTATCTGTATCTGTATAGGCGAAGGCGGCTCAGGCGGGGCACTCGGGATAGGGGTTGGGGACCGACTTGCTATGTTAGAGTTCGCCTACTACTCGGTCATTTCACCCGAGGGCTGCGCTGCGATACTATGGCGTGACGGTTCACAGGCGCCGGAAGCGGCGGAATCGCTTAAGCTGACGAGCAAGGAACTGCTCAAGTTGAAGCTGATAGATGAGGTAATTCCGGAGCCGTTAGGCGGCGCACACCGCAATATCCATGACACCGTGTATAACGTCGAAAGCTACATCGCCAGGACGCTCGCATCCCTGCGACGCGTTAAAGTGGAGACCCTTCTTGAGAACAGATATAAGAAGCTGCGTGCAATCGGCACCGACATAGCTGCGATTGCCGCCGCCAAGCCGCCTGCACGGGACGTTGCCATCAAGGCGGCGATAGCGGAAATTGCCAAAAAATCCCACGCTGCACCAGAGAAGGTTCAATCGTACTAACGCCCGCCGTCATCATTATTAGAGGACGTCCAGACGCAAACCACGCTTTGCAATCCAGCGAGTAGTTGCATTTCTTGGCTGATTTGGGTATAATTAACAGTAAGCAGCGGGCGTGCGGCGAGAGAAAACGCAGCAGGGATTAACAGAGGGCGGGAAGTATTTGTGCCGCGAAGGAGAATATGGGTACTGAACCGGACATACTCAGTCATCAGGCAAGGACGCCGAAGATACACATCCTGACGCTCGATGCGGCCCTGGCGGATGACGTCTATGAGCGCCTGCGGGCGCATCGGCAGACGAAGACCTATCAGTTGATTGTCCCCAAGCAGCCGCAGCGGAGGAGCAAGGTCGAAGAGATTGAGGCGATGGCGTCTGAGACGACGTCCTCGCGGGTGCTGATATTAGACGTCAGGCGGGCATCGCTGCCGCAATTGCAGCCGGCGTACAACAAGATTGTCGGGTACAACCGAAGAGACCTGAACAAGCTGTGCTACACCCTGCTTATCGGGGATGGCCCGCTGAATCTTTTCCAGCAGGGCAAGGACATAGACGTGTTTGTGCCGCACTTGGCCGCGATGCGGGTTGACTACAACCCCGCGGTCTTTTTCTTCGACCCGTTCATTCACTTTGAGCCGGACGAGATTGAGCTGTCAGTCGATGGCGAATTCACATTGCCCGACAAACTGCCCAGGCGGCTTGCACCGTACTTTGCCGAAAGCGGACTAAGGGTGGATACGATACGCAGTTTCTTTCGCGCAGCGGGCCAGCCGGACCACGTAAGACAGCAGCGGCTGAAGATACTTGCGGCCCTGTACCTCAAACGCATCGGCGAGCAGTTTCCCGGCCGCGAAGAGCAGTTAAAGGGGCTTCTGTCCAAAGAGGGGGTCCGCCTGGCTACCGAGAAGATGAACCTCTATCCAATCTTCTTCGAGGAATGGGTTGACGAGCTTATGATGAAGGCCGCCAATCCACAGGGCTAAGCCCCGGCTGTTTCTGCGACCCGCCAGACCCCTTTTGTCGCCCGCCGCGGCGGGTCAGAACACGCTTCGCAGGATAAGCAGAAAGCCGAGGATTGCGAATGGAATACCGACCGGGGCTGCTATCATCGTCATCGTGAGGCCGATGCCCGCGGTCATAAACCCCAGGCCGAGCATCGCGGCAAACAGGCGGAGCATCACGACAACTACAAAACCCGCCAGTCGCCACATCGCAACCACTGGCCAGGTGATAATCGAAATTGCACAGTTGCTGGTAGTCATATTACATTGCACCCGTTCCTACTTATTCGCCTTTGACGGCGTGGCCAGGTTCCTGCGGATTTCCTCATAGACAATGCGCGAGCGCTCCTTGTTGCCTGTGGTACCGACGTGAATGGTCAGGGTGGTGGCCTTATCGCCCGATGGCGACAGTCTGAGGGTGACCTTCCTGCCGTCTGCGCCGCTGGCGGTGATTCTGCCCGAAAAGACGTCTTTGGCCTTGTCGCTTACCGTCAAGCCGAGTTTTTCCATCGAGACAAGCGCGGCTTCATATACGGAGTTCATATCACGGCTTATGGAAACGTAGAGCTTGCCGGTGCTATATGCAGCGCCGTCGGGACTGACCATCACAGGGGAACATCCGACGGCGCACAGGAGCACGCCGGCCAACGCACAGCCAATCAGTACTCTCTTTATATTCATCTTACTTTCTCCGCACAATCAACCATAAAGACCGGTTCATACCCGC
>CAYGVZ010000095.1:4563-9598 GCA_964353475.1 uncultured Pirellulales bacterium
TGGGTCGTGGCGACCATCTACTCTACAGTAGCCAAAGATGACAAGCCCGCCCTTGTCGAAAAACTGATGCCGGAGAAGGGGCATCCCGTGAAGCTGACTACTCCAGCGGGGGATTTTCTGCTGCCGGACGAGATGTTTGTTGTGACCGCATATCTTGTCTTGTTCCTGTTGCTGTCGGTTGCCGCAACAATCGGCGTAAAATTCCTGAACGCGGGGGTGAACCTGCTTAGACCCGATTCAGACAAGGCGACCCGCCGACTGTTAAGGGAAATCGGCAGGGTAAGTTCCACAGCACAGCAGACCGGGTGATTTTCAGCCGCCGCTCGTCTCGGCGAAGGCAAAGATGGGGCGGCAGAAGCAATCGAGCCGCAGCCGGGGCTGTTTTTGAGGCCCCCACGTCCCCTGGGGACTGCGAGGGAGTTATCGCATGACCCAACGTTTTGAGACGAAGGCAATTTTCTGGTTTGCCCTCAGGGCTGGGTCGCCCGATATGCTGTAAGACAGCTCCAGGGTTTTGCGGAGGTAAACTTTCAGCGGCCGGGAGCTATCGTCTTTTTTTGTGGGGTGGTCAACAGCGACTGTTTCATTGCTCAGCCCTGAGATGTAGATTTTGACCGATTTGGCGTTAGGGTCGAAGTCCGGCCAGAGGATGAGTATGTCTTTGGTATTGTCCTCGCCTTCGAGGATTTTGTTGCCGGCCGACTCCAGCAGTTCGAGATATGGGTATTTGCCTTGATGGCGTGCTTTCAACTTGTCGAAAAGCCCGGTGGATGTACCCTTGTTGGCGGCCAGTACCTGGAAAGTATCGGTAACGAGTTCACAAGACGGATAAAAATCCACGTCCTGCTCCGACTTGTTGACCAGCGTCAGAATAATGTACCAGTGTCGTTCGGGTTTTGAGGTTTCACCGGCGCGATAGACAAACTGTCCCAGATTCTCAAAACGCACATCGAGCGTCCAGTTGCCGGGCGGCTGGACAACAGCCGGCTCAGGCGCCGCCAGAGATGAATTTGTTACGACCACAAACGCGATAAGGCACAAGGCAAACCGTCTCATTAAGTGCTCCTTATTCACAAGGACACCATTCTCTGAAAATACGCGGATGTCCATATTATACCTCAAATCACGCCAAAAACCAATAGTATTTGTCGGCTGAACCCCCTTTTCTGTCTTCGACAGAAGACAAGGGGGCATTTTTAGCCGCCCTGCCCGTGGTTACGGCAGTGAAAAGAAGGATTTCGCATTGGAGGTGGTTTGGGCAGCAAAGGCATCGAAGGGGATGCCTTTGAGGTCGGCAAGGAATCGGGCGGTGTGAATAAGCAGGGCCGGCTCGTTGACCTTCTGTTTTCGCATCGGTTCAGGCGACATATAGGGGGCGTCTGTCTCAATCATCAGGCGGTCAGGGGGGACAGCTAAGGCGGCGGCGCGGGTCTTTTCGGCGCTTCTGAAGGTAACGACGCCGGTGAAGGAAACGAAATACCCGGCATCGAGGACGACTTTGGCCTGTTCCGCTGAGCCGGAGAAGCAATGAAATATGACCCTCTTGAGGGCAGGGAATTGACGCAGGATTTGCATCGTTTCATCGAAGGCCTCACGCGAATGAATAATGACAGGCAGATTCGCTTCGCCAGCGATTTGCAGATGCGATTTGAAGGCCGCCTGCTGCTGGTCGGGCGTTGAGAAATTGTAGTGGTAATCAAGGCCTGTCTCGCCAATGGCGACGACTTTTTTATTCTGAGCCAGCCGTCTCAACTCAGCCAGGACATTCTCATCAACTGACTTTGCCTCGTGGGGGTGGATGGCGACGGTTGCATAGATGTTATCGTATCGCCCCCGCGTCTTCCTGTCGGAAGACAGGAGCGGGGGCAGTTCGATTGCCTTCCTGCTGTCCTCTAAAGTAGTGCCGACCGTGATGCAGGTTGAAACACCCGCGGCAGCCGCTCGCTGCACGACGGCATCAACCTGTCCTGCAAACTGTTCAAACGTCAAGTGACAATGAGTATCAATCAGGTTCATCGGCAACTCGCCCGATGCAATCTATCATTATGGTACCCACTTTCTGACCCGGTTTAACCTCTATTTCAGGTATCGCCGTATTCTCATAATCGCCGCTATGTGGTATGCACGTTCTATCAGGCAGATTGCAACCCAGCGGCGGCTTGTCCAGCACGACTTTGATTCGATACTTTCCAGGCAAGACGGTGTCGATAGAGAAAGGAAATCGACGGGTGAAATCAATGTCGTAGTTGGCAAACTGAGAATTCGCAAAATCTGCGATAAGACGCTGCACGGGGACCCGTTGCTTCCAGGAGTCGGACGGTGTATCGAGGCCGATGAGATAGACCGCGAGGATGGCTTTGTTCGGCTCATCTGATTGCGGCAGAATAATTACGCCCTCAACCGCTCCCAGGCACAGCTTCCCGTCCCATTTTGCGAGAATATCGTTACCTAAGCGTCGCCTGTGCGAGCACCACGTGTATTTTTCCAGACAGTACCGCGGGCCGGCTTGCACCCGCGGCGAGATTGTCTTGCTGCTAAGGCCGCAGTAAGCGAAACTTTCGTCCAGAAGCAGTGCCTCGATGAATTGGCGGTCTTCGGGGCTCTTCAGCTTACCGATGAACTCATAGTGGGTCTGGCCGGGAGTTCCCTTGGATGCCTGTTCTATCGCCCACGACCTTGCTTTGCGATTGCACACTCCAAGCAGGGACTCGTCCGGCGCTACCTCGTCTCCTGTCGCAACCTCCCACGCCTGCCAGCGGTCGAAAAGGTGCAGCCAGATGCAGAAGAACAGCTTGCCGTCGTGCTCTACAAAAAACTTGATGCTGTTTTCGTCCCACCACCGCGAAGTTGTTGAATGGGGTACGATTCCGAATAGCTCATGTTGAGCGGTGCTTGCTGGCAGATGCAGTATCTGTTCCATAGTATAGTTCCTGACAAGGCCGGTTCGGTTGTAGAACGCGAGCACATAATCTCCGTACCCGGCGCTGCCGTGGTCGTTCACAGTTACAATATGCTCGCCATCGTCTGTCAGGTACACTTGCAGCGGAGCAATCTTATTTTTCAGGTTCGTATGCCAGAGTTGTACGTTATTCGGCCCGTTTACCTGAACGAACGGCGTTCTTTCCTGCAAGTACTCCGGGGGCACGACGTGAGCAACGTATAAGCCGTTATCCGACCGATAGTCCTTCGGCACAGGCCAGCCCCAATTGTCACCAGCGGCTTTCTGTGGGTGTGCACACAGCGATACTGCTATTAGTGCTGCCGTTACCACTATTCCTTTTGCCGACGAGGGCCCGCGCCGAGTAGGAAATGGGAAGCCGGATGCGTGGTGTTTGGTGTTTGAACGCCGATAGATATCAATCAGGTTCATAGGTTCACGGGACAAAGGCGTTTGGGTAGTGGCGGATTTGGGGTTCGCCTTTGGGGGGCAGGGTGACGGCGATAATGTCGAATCGGCAGGGACGGTCGTGGAGATTGTGTGCGGAGATGTATTGGCGGGCGGCCAGGTGCATCCTGTGCACCTTGGCGGGCGTAACGACCGATTCGGTCGGTGCGAAGGACTCATTGGCGCGGGTCTTGACTTCCGCAAAAACGATTGAGCCGTCATAGTCGGCGGCGACAAGGTCGATTTCGCCCATCCTGCAGGAGAAGTTGCGGGTAAGGATTTTGAATCCCTTTTGTTTCAGGAATTTTTCGCAGCGTTGCTCGCCCCATCGGCCGAGGCGTTTCGCATCGGCAAGAATCTTCTTTCGGTTAAAGATAAGCCCAAACATTTGAACCACAGATTACGCCAACTGCGCGGATTTTTCAAGGATGGGCAGGGAAATATGCAGAGCACGGAAAATGAATCCGGTTGACTGACGGCCCAGGCGGTGTGACGGCCAGTGCCTACCCGACGGCGGTGTGTTCCGAAAATTCGTGGGTGAGCTTGGTGGCCTTGCCGGTGCGCTTGCGGAGGAAATAGAGTTTGGCGCGTCTGGTCCTGCCGGAACGGATGGGAATGATATCGACTATATTGGGCGAGTGGAGCGGGAAGATTCGCTCAACGCCTTCGCCGGCCACTATTCTGCGGACGGTGAACATCTCATTGATGCCGCGACCTTTGCGGGCGATGACGGTGCCCGTGAAGGTCTGGATGCGTTCCTTGTCGCCTTCGACGATTTTGCAGCGGACGTCAACCACATCGCCCACGCGGAAGAATGGGACGGTCTTTTTAAGCGATTTGCTTTCAACAGCGTTCAGCAGTTCGGTCTTCACTTTTTGACTCCTCAATAGCCGGCCAATCGTTTGTATTAATGCTCAGCAAAGATGCGGTTCTCAGGTAAACCCAATATATTAGCGGTTTTCACCGGGGCAATCAAGGGGGATAACGGCATTTTTTGAGACAATTTAAGGGCAGGCGCAAACACAAAAACCACAAACTATCTGTTAAGAAGTCCTTGCATTTTGCCGAAAAGAAGCGTATAGTCATTGTATGGACAATGTCATAACAACGGCATGCTGATATGCGGCGGCCGGGAGGTAAGACAAATGGCGCACGGCACAACTATACAGGCAAGGATTGATACGGACAGCAAGGCAAAGGCGACGGAGATACTGGATACCCTGGGCATTTCGATGTCTGAGGCCATACTGCTGTATATCAGGCAAGTCATTCTTCACAGAGGTATTCCCTTTGACGTGAAGATTCCAAACGACCTTACTGCGAAGGTTCTGGCTGATTCTGAGAAGGGGCGACGACTGCACAAGGCCGCTTCTGCTGCTGAGCTTTTCGAGGAACTGGACAAGTGAGAAGAATCTTTTGGACTAACCAGTTCAAAAGGGACTACAAGCGGATGCAG
The DNA here is from genome assembly GCA_964353475.1 of uncultured Pirellulales bacterium. Classification (GTDB taxonomy): domain Bacteria; phylum Planctomycetota; class Phycisphaerae; order Sedimentisphaerales; family Anaerobacaceae; genus CAYGVZ01. The sequence continues at coordinate 9,405 of CAYGVZ010000095.1, forward strand.
GAGCAAGGCAAGGACGTCGATGTCCTAAAAGATGTAATCAACGCACTCATCCGGGGGGAGAAATTGCCGCAATGCTGCCGGGACCATTCTTTACAAGGCCGCTGGAAGAGCCACCGGGATTGTCACATAAAGCCGGATTGGGTTCTCATTTACCGCATTGAAGGCGATGCCCTTTTTCTTGAACGGACGGGGTC
>CAYGVZ010000096.1:0-9592 GCA_964353475.1 uncultured Pirellulales bacterium
CCTCGCCTTTTTTCACCTGCCCATCGGGGTCGAATGCCCGCAACACAATTTCCACCTTTTCTTTGGCACCGAACTCCTGTCGGTATCCGGGCGATTCGAAATAGATTGCCGGCGCGACGTTGCCGTTATTGACCTGCGAGTAGGCCCAGTTCAAAAGGTCCAGCTCGTTAGCGGCCTTCCACTGGATTCCGTGGTCCTCGCCCTTGAAGTCGGTGAACCGGGGGTTTACGCCCGTCATCCAGTCGCCCTCGCACTTGTCGCAGCCGTTGAGCTTTCTCATTTCGGCTATCTGGCCAGGCAGCGAGCGGGCGAAGTAATCCTTTTCACCCCTGATGGTCCAGATGGGCGTATCTTTGACCTTTGTCATATCAACTCGAATGCCCGTCCCCATCGGGATGGCTGCGGCGATGTACCCGGGGTACTTTTCGAGGAACTGCCACGTGCCGCCTCCCCCCATAGAAAAGCCCGTGATATAGATGCGCTGAGGGTCGGCCTTGCCGTCGCCGTTGAGAGCATCGATTACTTTCTTTATGTCCTCAAATTTCTGCTCCCAACCGCGAGTCGTCTTGGGGGCGATAATCCACGTCGGTTCCATCTGGGTATTTTGCCCGAAGTTGTGCCACATTCTGGCCGGCGGGTCCACGGCGTTTCGCAGGGTGGCGTGGTCATCCTCGCCGCAGCAGCCGTGCAGAAACACCGCCACCGGGTACAGTTTCCCCGGTGCTGCGCCCTCAGGAGTATAAAGTTCATACTCCGTCTGGCCCTCGACGTGCCACGACCACTGGGGAAAGCCCTTGTAGTCGATATTCTGGGCGTTTGTCGCCGGAAGGGCTGTTGCGATGATTGCTATGGTGATGATGATTGTGCTCCTGCAATTGCTCATTGTGCCGGACTCCTGCCTGAATTCATAATCAGTGTCGGTGTGCGTTTCGCCGCTATGATAACGGGACACAACCCGCCACTCAAATGATTTTCGGCCGTCCCCTCCTCCCCCTGTCGCCTGAATAGTTTTACTTCGCCATTCTGAATTCGGCATTCGGAATTCAACATTCATTTTGCTGTCCTCGGTCTTCTGTCTTCGGTCTTAAGTTCCCTCCGCTTGCCACGGGGAAGCCGGGTGGTGAAGAATTTCACTTGACACCCAACAATTCTTGTTGTACAATCTCCACCGAACAATGAGAAAGTGAGTATAGTATGTTGAAGTCGGAACACTCGAATGATTAGCGAAGCACACATTCTCCCCAATCGCTGTAACACAGAATTCTTTACGAACAGTGTCAATCTGTGTAAATCCGTGTCTAAAGAACATGATCGGCCTATCTTGCCCAAACCGCCTCAAGCTCGGCCACCTGCCGAGCGCAGACCCCGCACCTACTTCCGATTCCCCGTCATTTTGCTTCCTATGACCTTCGCTAACCCAGTCACTTTCAACTCTGAACTGGCCTTCGCCCTGAGAAGTTGCTGCGAGCCACGAGTCCCGAGCCACGAGCGACGAGTAACGATTATGCAAAACGAACCCAATTCAGAGTCGAAGACCCCTACGGGTCTGGGATGGCAAGGCCAGGGGCTTCTTGGAACCCTCAGACCGGGGACCCAATTTCAAAGTCGCAGCGCAGCCTGCCCCAAGGGGGCGGTTCCTTGGTTGGGGGTGGCGACGGCGACTTCATTGGGCTCACGTGGTGATTCTCTCACGCCCGCCTTCAACTGTTCTATCTCTTTCTTCTGCTGCTCGATGGTCGCCTGCTGCTGCTTTACGACCGTATTCAACTGCTCTACAGTGGCGGTTAGCTGTCTGTTCTGGTTGTCCACGGTGCTGGCTCTTCTGGCCTGCTCTTCGAGCATCGTTACGACTCTCGCATTCAATTGCTCGGCGTTGTTTGCATCGGCGATTATCTCCTCCTGTTGCTGGAACAAGTCATCGAGCTGCTGCTGTAACTGTTCCCGCGTCTGCTCGGCGGTCTGGAGCTTTTCATGCAGATATGCTCTCTCGCCTCTAAGCGTCACAATCTCCGCCTGCTGTTTCGCTATCTCGATTCTTGCCTGTGCCGCCTCCGCGAGTGCCTTTTGCTTTTCGGTATCCTTACAGCCGGCGACGATACCGGCCATAACCAGCACGACCACACCTTGTTTTAGCGTTATCATAGTATTACCTCACTATTCATCCTGCCAGTCGGTTCCGCGAATACCGCAAGCCGTCAGGTTGGGATTCGGATTGCCGTCGTTGGCCCTGTGGATATCGTTTGCATCTATGAAGCGAACCTGCCCGTCAGCGAAAAGAAAATTTCGCTTACCTGCCCAGCCCCACCAGGCGGGGTCGGTACCCTCCTTGAGCCGATGATGGTTACTGAGCCATTCACCGATGAGAATCTTGTACGATGGATGAAGTACATTGACAAGTTTCTGGGGTACGGATGGGCGTGGAAATCTGTACGTGTCCTGTACGTTGTTCATATCGTCTATCTGCTCGGGGCTGTGATAAAACGCCATCGAGTAGGAGTAACTGGTCGATTCCCATTTATGCGGCGCCGTCTTGTCATCGGGGCAGAGAAGCACCGATGGATTGTTCGCGTCGATGTGCCCACCGAGGTACGGCTGGACAAACAACCGCCAGCCCCTGCCCATCCATAACCAATAGAGCGGGTTATTCGAAATAGGGTCTTCGGTGCAGGGGTACGTATCGTCGTTGGCAACGGCATAAAGATGAAAAGCAGCGTCAATCTGTTTGAGGTTTGCCGCACACCTGGTTCGTTTGGCGGCAGTTCTGGCCTTGCCCAGACCGGGGGCGAGTATCGCAAGCAATAGCGCTATTGTGGATATGACAACAAGTAATTCAACAAGCGTAAAAGCGGCGCAAGAAAATATCCGTATCCGACCGGCGTGGGCAGAGCCGGTCGGACGCTTCTTACTCAACGGTAACGCTCTTGGCGAGATTGCGGGGTTTATCGACATCGTGTCCTCGCAGGACAGCCGCGTGATACGCCAGAAGCTGCAGCGGCACAACCGTCAACATTGGCTGGAACATTTCAGGCGCCTCCGGCACTGTGATGAGGTGGTCGGCGCATGTTCCGATATTTTCGTCTCCCTCGGTCGCAACGATTATTGTCCTGCCTCCGCGGGCGCGAACTTCCTCTATATTGCCCATAATTTTTTCGTATTGGGCCCCGGCCGTTGCAATGAATACGGCGGGCATACCATCGACAATCAGAGCAATAGGTCCGTGTTTCATTTCGGCCGCAGGCAGACCTTCGGCGTGAATATAGCTTATTTCCTTGAGCTTCAGCGCACCCTCCAGCGCAACAGGATAATTGAAACCCCTGCCCAAAAACAGCCAATTGTCTTCCTCCACATTCGCGGCCGCTATCTGCTTTATATGGTCTGACTGCTCAAGTATCCGACTTATTTTGTCCGGTATCTTCGCAAGCTCCTCGATATACCTTCCAGCTTCTTCGCTGCTGATATGGCGTCTTCTGCCTAATTCTATTGCGAGCATTGCCAGCACAGCCACTTGTGCGGTGAACGCTTTTGTGCTGGCGACTCCGATTTCAGGCCCGACGTGCAGGTATATGCCGGCATCTGTTGAGCGTGCGATGGACGAGCCGACCACGTTGACAATTCCGAGCACCGTTGCGCCGCGCTCTTTCGCCTGCTCGACTGCGGCGAGGGTATCCGCGGTCTCGCCCGACTGGCTTATTGTTATCACGACGGTGCCGTCTTCAAGTATGGGATTGCGGTAGCGAAATTCACTTGCATATTCGGTTTCAGCAGGGATTCTTGCAAGGTGTTCGAAGAGGAACTCTCCGACCAGCCCGGCGTGCCAGGCGGTGCCGCAGGCAGTCAGAATCAGCCGTTTGGCCCTGGCCAGCTCGCGAAAGTAATCGCGAATCCCGCCTAACTTGATTCTCTTGTTCTGCACATCGACCCGCCCGCCCATACAGGTCGCAAGGGACCTGGGCTGCTCGAATATCTCCTTGAGCATATGGTGGGCAAAACCGCCAAGTTCTATCTGTTCGAGCGAGAATTCAATCTCCTGAAGCTCCTTGCTTACCATAACGTTGTCGATTGTCTTTGTGTGAAATCCGTCCGGCGTTATCGTCACCATTTCGTTATCGGCAAGGTATATGGCACGGGTAGTATGCTCGACTATCGCGGCGGCGTCTGAAGCCAGAATATACTCTTTGTTGCCGACGCCCAGGATAAGGGGGCTTCCCTTTTTCGCCCCGATGAGCATATCGGGGCAATCAGCGCAAATAATCCCAAGCCCGTATGTGCCGTGAATCTCCCGCAGCGCCCGCTGGACGGCCCATTCGAATCTGTTCTGTCCTGTCTTTGCCTCCTGCCCGCCGTCGCCCTTCGCGTAGAAATACCCAATCAGGTTCGATACAACTTCCGTATCGGTCTCGCTGACGAATCTGACGCCCTCGCTTTGCAGCCATTTTTTCAGCGTGGCGTAATTTTCTATGATACCGTTATGGACGACTGCAATTTTGCCCGTCCAGTCGGGATGCGGGTGGGCGTTGACCTGGTTCGGCTCGCCGTGGGTCGCCCAGCGGGTATGACCCAGCCCCAATGTATCGGCGCTCTGCGGCTCATCGAGTACCGCCTCCAGTGCGCTTATTCTGCCGCTGGTCTTTGTTATCTTTAGCGCCCCGCCGCTCAGAAGGGCCACCCCCGCTGAGTCATAACCCCGATACTCCAGCCGCTTCAGCCCCTCAATCAGAATCGGCTGCGCGCTTTTCCTGCCTAAATATGCCACTATCCCACACATTCACTCTTCCCCTGATATGCAACCATCAAACGATTCTGCGACAATTACGACCGGCATCGCCTTGAGGTTCACCAGCCGCTCTCTGTCTAATCGGCTGATTCCGCGAACCATTTTAGGCCAACCCGTACACATCGGCAATTCAATTCTCCTAAACTCCCCTATCAGATATTCTGAATTGACCGGTGTCGGCGTTCCTGATTTAATGCTGCCTGTGATAGTGGTTATCGACTACAACGTTGGAAACGTCAAGAGCGTCTGCAATGCCTTTGAGCATATTGGCTGCCGTGCTCAACTAAGCAACACCCCGGCAACAGTGAGAGCGGCGGATGCCCTTGTGCTGCCCGGCGTGGCGGCTTTCGGCTACGCAGTAAATGCGCTAGGTTCGCTGGCGCCGCTGGTGAGGGAACTGGCACTGGCTGGCAAACCCCTGCTGGGCATCTGCGTCGGCTATCAGATGCTGTTCGAAGAAAGCTGTGAATACGGGATTCACAAAGGGCTCGGCCTTGTCTGCGGCAAAGTTGTCCCCATCCCGCCCGGCAGGGTCATCCCGCACATGGGCTGGAACAAGGTTATACTGCCCGAAGATATGTGTCTGTTCACCGGCCTTGATAATGAAAAGCACTTCTATTTTGCTAACTCTTTCTACGCCGATGTTGCCGACTCCGAGGCGAGAATTGCTTATGCCGATTATGGTTTTATGATGTCTGCCGCCATCCAGAAGAAAAATATCTTCGGTACTCAATTCCATCCTGAAAAAAGCGCCAGGCAAGGGCTGGCCGTCCTGAAAAACTTCGCCGACATTGCTAAAAGAGGGATACGCTGATGCTTGCCAAACGAATCATTCCCTGCCTTGACGTCAAGGATGGCCGCGTCGTGAAGGGGGTCCATTTTGTGAATCTGCGCGACGCCGGCGACCCCGTGGAACTTGGCGCACGTTACAGCGATGAAGGCGCCGATGAGCTTGTTTTCCTCGACATCACTGCGACGATTCGCTCGCGCAAGACGATAGTCGAGCTTGTGCGTAAGGTCGCGGAAAAGGTTTTCATCCCCTTCACCGTCGGCGGCGGCATTCAAACCGTCGAGCAAATCGACGAACTGTTGCGAAGCGGCGCAGAGAAGGTTTCTGTGAACACGGCTGCTGTGGGCAACCCGGATTTGCTAACAGAGGCCGCCCAGCGATTCGGCAGTCAGTGCGTTGTCCTGGCAATTGATGCCCGCCGCTCAAAAACCCGCAGCGGCAAATGGCAGGTCTGCGTAAAGGCGGGCACCGAGCCGACGGATATCGACGCGGTGGAATGGGCCGTGGAAGGCGCGAAACTCGGAGCAGGTGAAATCCTTTTGACCAGTATGGACGCGGACGGGACTCAGGCCGGATATGACATCGAGCTTACCCGCGAGGTTGCAGAGGCCGTGAATATCCCCGTCATCGCCTCGGGCGGCGCAGGTACCCTCGAACACCTCTACGATGCCATTGCCCTCGGCCACGCACAGGCCGTCCTTATGGCCTCCATCACCCACTTCGAGACCATCTCAATCCGTGAAATGAAACTATACCTCGCCTCCCGCAACGTTGCCGTTAACCTCTGAGAATGTTTTCACCGCCGAGACCGTTGTAAACCCCCAGGTTTATCCCGGGGCCTTGCCTTGCGGGTCACGGTTTCTGCAGTAAGAACGGCCTCGACTATTTATGTGCGCAGGCCGGGTTTTCCGGGTCGGCTGTGCAGTCAATCAGCCAGTTTGATGCCATCTTTGCAAAGTCATAAAAATCAACTTTGCAATCGTCGTTCAAATCGCCGGAAAGGACATACTCGCAGATTTGGACAATTGTTCCGCTATCGACAACGAAGTTGTCAAGGTGAGCATCGCCGGAAGCCAGGTCTCTGTTTTGTGCGCTGCCGCCCAGAAATGGCATGACGGCAGCACTGCCCCATTCACCTTTCAGTAAACCTGGGATGGTAACCCATGCGTGAGCCGACCAATAACCGGTATCGCTCAGATACATCTCGTCTTTGATTGCATCGTAGGAGATATATAGAGTTCCATCGTTTGAGTCCCTCTCCTTGTCTTTTTCGTCAATCTTAGAGCCAGCCATGTTTAGCTCGTAGTGAAAATATGAGGGGGTATTGTGGTTAGGCTCATAGTCGGCCTCCATTATAAGAATGTTACTCCAATCCTTTAAGAGACCGAACGTAGCGGAGGCAAAGGAGTCCAGCGGCCCAGATGTTAAATTGTGGAAATTGACTTTGAATGAGAAATTGCCCGCCGTCGAAAGACCCCAGCCATTAGCAAAATAAACAGTTACCGCACCATTCGCATCTGCCGTGGAACGCACCTCCAATCTCCCATTGGTTTCGTTCAGCCAGACACTGGGACTCTGCTGAAAGAGATTCCACATAGATGTATTCATCGAATTGTCGTTGAAATCATCCGATGGCAACGCATAAGCCACAGAAGCCATCGCTGCCAACACACAAATTGTAATTGACTTGTTCATTTGATTTTCCTCCTCTTAACGGTTCAGATTGTTTTTCTTTCAATCCATTAGACACGTGTCTCCTCAGAAACCACGGAAATCCATTATGAACAATCACAGGCCGAAAAGCAAGAAAATTTCCGCACCTGATTCTGACCTTCTGACCCCTCTGCTATGGTTCGCTGAAGGTTTTTTCAGCGGCTTACCAGTTCAAACGGCTCAAACAGGCCATACCCGACGGTGTGGTATTTTTCGCCGGCGGGGGGGCCTGATGCAGGGGCCTTGCGGAAGGAATCGGGGCCGGCGTAACCCAATGGGGGACTTGCATGATGCGGGCCAAGTGTATTCTTCAATGTTCCTATCGTGACAACCTCAATATCGTTGCTGCCTTTCCTTATGTGCCCTGTTACGTCACACTGCCAGGGCTGATGCCAGATGTAGCCGGCGAATTTGCCGTTCACCGAGACCTTCGCAATGCTGCCGTACCAGTCGCCAAGGCGGACGTAATATCGCCCGCTTTTTTGCGAAACCGTGAAACGCTGACTGTATGATACGCCGTCTCCGTATAGTGGCTGGCCCTGCTCGTTCCATTTGCCGAGTTTCAATTGCACGTCCGGGGCAATTGCAAAACCCTTTTCAACGGGCTTCAACGCAAAGTCGCCCAGCACGTATGCAGCGGCAAGCTCGTGATAAACCGTGAATGGTGATGCCTTGATGGTAACGACGTTCTCGCCGACCTTCGCCGCCGATTTTATATCAATTTTCCCGAAGGCCTTGTCAAGCCACCATTGGCCCATCTTAGCTGAGACCTTCCTGCCGTTGCACGTAATTGTGTAGAGGTCCGGCCTTTCAATCACTATCCAGAGCGACTTGGGTACCTGGCTTTCAATCGTGAAGCGGTACGTCGCCTCAAACCCGCTGCCTGCCGGAAATTTCCTGCTGATAAACTCATCTTTAAACTGTATCGCGTGGTCCCACGGATTACCATCGAGTCCGTGCCTGGTAAAAATCGTCGCTGCCGCCTTGTGATAGTAGGTCTGTTCCATCACCTGACCGCCCACGTTGACATCGACGTAATCAAGCGTAAGCACATTTGGCCCCAGGCGCTTAATTTTTATTTCGCCGGTTCCCGCAATTACCGTCTCCGTCACTTTTTCAGTTGTTCCCGACGTCCCCGGCTTGTTGGATAAGAACAGCAGTAAGCTGCCGCAGGGCGCAAGCTCAAAGTCGGCCTCGACGCCTTTGCCGGCGATTCTGAACGCATACGCCGAAATCTCGCCTGTTTCAGCATCCCATTGTTCGACGCTCTTTGCCGGTGATTTGATTGTTCCAGCGCAGGCGGTGTTAATGCTGGTATTCGTCACGAACAGAATCTCGCCGTCAGCAATCTTCTGCCGCCGATGCAGCAGTATATGCGCTCCATCATTCTTTGCGCGGATGGAAAACCCGGCCTTGCTTTGGTGAAGCAGCAACGCAGACAATCCATCCGGCTCTACCTTCTTCCATCCGGCGGTCTGTGCAATCGCCACACATCGCTGCGACTGCTGCCCATCTATACGGTTCGGCTCATCGCCGCAGCACAAGACCTCGCCGCCTCCCTTTACATATTGCTCCAACAGTTCCGCCGTTTTGCTGTTCAGGTTCTCCATCAGCGGCGGCAGCACAACCATTGTGTAACTGCGCTGTCCGATTTTAAGTCCCGCTCCTTCGACCGAGCCGTGTCGCGCGATGACGTCCTCGCAGCCGAGGTCGAACTCGACCTGCGCTTTTGCCAGGGTTGTTACCAGTCGCTGGAATTCGCTGCCTATTTTTTCAAGATGGCGGATGCACGTACCGTCCGTCTGGTACATCCAGGCGGTCGTCGTCGGCTCGATTACCAATACCGTATTAATTTGCTCACCCTGCGAAAGCACAGCAGACAGACGGGCAAGATATTTGGCCGAAACGTGATATGCCTCCCACCACGGCTCGTGATATGAAAACGTCTGTGGATAATCCGCCTTGCGTGCGCCTCGGATGCTGACGTGCGACAAATGTTCGTTGAGCGTATTTATGCCCAGCACATTCAGCCAGTCACCGATTCGCTTCATATCCTCGAATCGCAAATCCCAGCCCCCTCCGCCATAAACCTCGCAAAGCGTGCGCTTCCTTCCAAGCTGATTCGCCAGAGACGAAATCTCCATCGCTGCCCTGATATTGCCGAACTGCGAGTGGACATTTTCGGCGTACTGGTTGAACAACGTGTCAATGCCGGGCCTGTGCTGCCAGGCGCTCATCGCCATATTGTCCGGCACCCCGCGGCAGTTTGGCCATTCGTGCTCCCAGTAGTGGCCGGTAAATTCAAGACCAACCCT
>CAYGVZ010000097.1:0-9529 GCA_964353475.1 uncultured Pirellulales bacterium
TTATGGGGGACAAGTACGTGTCCAAAACACAGGTGAGCAAGGTCAACCGCGAGGCGTATAAGTGGTCTGTGAAGGTGAGCAGCGAGCTTTTTGAGGTTCTGCAAAGAAGTGTGGGGTTCAGCCGGGCGAGCGATGGGGCGTTCGACATAACGGTTGGGCCTTTGGTGGATTTGTGGCACCAGGCGGCAGAGGCGAATGCACCCCCTGATGAGAAAGGGATTGCCGAAGCGAAGGCGAAAGCAGGTTATGAGAAACTGATACTGGATGCGAATGGGCTGACAGTGCAGTTTGCGGTTGAAGGTATGCGGCTGGACCTGGGGGCGATTGCCAAGGGCTATGCGGTCGATAAGGCAGTCGAGGCGATGAAAAAGTGCGGGGCTGTCGGCGGTATGGCCGATGCGGGAGGCAACATACGGTGTTTCGGAAAGCCGGCAGCAAGAGGCAGGTGGCTGATAGGCGTGCAGGACCCGGCCGCGGCTGCCGCCGCAAAAGTAAAAAGTAAAAATGAAAAAGGAAAAAGCGAAGAAGGGGCAATTGAAGATGCATTGGAGGCGATGGGAGCGGGGAAGACGATTCTGACATTGGCGCTGGATGATGTTGCGGTGGCGACAAGCGGGGATTATCAGAGGTTTGCAGTAATAGACGGCAGGAAGTACAGCCATATTATTGATACAAGAACGGGCATCGGCGAGAGCGAATTAACCAGCGTTACAATTATTGCTGATAACGCAACCGATGCAGATGCCTTATCAACGGCGGTAACGGTATTAGGCGTCGAAAAGGGCATGGCACTGATTGAAGCCACAGAGAATACCGAGGCAATTCTGATTATGGCGGGGCCGGAAGGCCGGATAGTTTACTCCAGCCAGGCCGAAAAGTATCTGGCGCGGCGAGGATATTGAGTCAACATCACGCTTTTGTCAGTGCGGGGGATTCTTTTTGTTTTGGCTGGCGGGGGGCGGGGGCGCTTGGGCCGCGGAGGACGATGGTGCAGGCAGGGCATTTGTTGAGTGCGGCGTCGGTTTGTTCGGATGGGGCGTATCGAGAATAGTCGAGACGGGCGAGGTTATCGGCGATTTTGAAAATGTCGGATTGTTTAGCACAGAGGCCGCAGGCGATACAGCCGACGCGGCACATTGAGCGAGTAGCTTTGCCGATTTCCTTATTGGAGCAGGCGACCGTCATCATATTTTCCTGGCTGAAGGGGACCATTTCAATGATGTTGCGCGGGCAGGCCTTTGAGCAGGCGGCGCAGCCGGTGCATTTTGTGTAATCGAAGGTGGCCAGGCCGTCAATCATCCGCAGTGCCGAGAATCTGCAGGCGCGGACGCAGTCGCCGAAGCCGAGGCAGCCGAACTTGCAGGCCTGGGCGTTGGCAAGAGCGTTGGCGGCGGTGCAGGTCTCGGTGCCGGCAGACTCGGCGTAGAAGGTCTTGTCGTCGGTGCGGGCACGGCAATTGACGATAGGTCTTAGCATCGGGCCTGACTGGCTGATTTGGACGTTGAGGACCTTTGCGATTGCCTGGGCGGTTTTCGGGCCGCCGGGGGCGCACTTGCCGATAAGGGCGGGGTTGCCGGAAAGCGCCTCGGCGTATTTTGCACATCCGGAAAAGCCGCAGGCGCCGCAGTTAAGGTTGGGCAAAGCCCTGAAGATTTCATCAACCCGCGGGTCGGTTTCGACCTTGAGTTTGACGCTGGCGATAAGAAGCGCTATGGCAAAGCCCAGGCCCAGGACCAGCATAGTAACGCCTGCCGGCCAGGCGACGGACCACAGTTCAGTGATATTGGCAACAATCATATTTCAAGTCCTCACCGCAGAGGTCGCAGAGCACGCGGAGTTTATTCTATATTTTTCTCTGCGGTTTCTGCGTTCTCGGCGGTAAATATACGTGGCGTTCACTTAATCATTCCTGCGAAGCCCATAAATGCGAGTGTCAGTAAGCCGGCGGTAATGAGGGTGATGGGAGCACCTTCGAATGCCTTGGGGACATCGGCGAGGACGAGGTCTTCGCGGATGCCGGCCATAATACAGATAGCCAGAGCAAAACCGAGGCCGGCTCCCGTGCTGAGGACGACGGCTTCAAGGAGGTTATCGACAGCCCAGAAAAGAGGGCACATATAAAGACAGATACCTAAAATCACACAGTTTGTTGAAATAAGCGGCAAAAATATGCCGAAGGCGTCGTAAAGAGCGGGAAAGAATTTGCGGACATACATCTCAACAAGCTGAACGGCGCCTGCGATTACGAGAATGTAACAAATATAGCGGGTTATTTCGAGGCCATAAGGGGTGAGGACGTAGTGTTCTACAAGCCAGGTAAGCGTGCCGCTAAGCGCGGTAACGAACGTTACGGCCATACCCATACCGAAGGCGGAACTGATACTGCCGGAAACACCCAGATAGGGGCAGGTGCCGAGGAACTTCGTGAAGACGAAGTTGTTAACCAGCACCATCGACATAAGGCCGGCAAGTATGATGTAGAATTTATCCATATCAGGCCTCCTTTTTCTTTGCGGTCAGCGCCGCGGTCAGGCCGAGCAGCAGCCCCAGCGTTACAAAAGCGCCGACCGGCATCTGCATCGACAGCCACGGGACAAACGCCTTTGGCATAACAGGATAGTCGAGCCATCGGCCGGTGGCTAAAATTTCGCGGATTGAGGCGAGGATACACAGGGCGATGGTAAAGCCGGTGCCTGTGCCGATTGCGTCGAGAATACTGACTAACGGGCCGTACTTGCTTGCGCACGCCTCGGCTCGAAAGATGATGATGCAGTTGACGACAATGAGGGGGACATAAGCGCCGAGGACCTTGCTCATATCGGGAACGAAGGCACGCAGATACAAATCGCAGATTGTAACGAAGGTGGCGATAGTGAGCGTGAACATCATAATGCGAAGATGTGGCTTGAGCAGGTTTCGCATCAGTGAGACGACTAAATTGCTGCAGACCAGGACGAATATAACCGACAGGCCCATTGTAATGGCGGGTTTGACGGCGGTAGTGATGGCTAAAGGCGGGCACATACCAATCAGGAGACGAAACGTCGGGTTCTCCTTCCAGATGCCGACCGTAAGGGCATCGAGCAGGCGAGGGCCTGATGGCGCGACTGATGTTTGCGTGCTATCTGACATTCTGGATTAGTCCTTTTTCAATCAGGGTTTTTCTTACCTGTTCGATATAAACGCTGGCGCCGTTAACGACTGCGGTGCTGGTAACCGTTGCACCGGTGATGGCGATGATTTCGGAGTCGATTTTCTTTTCGTCGCCGGTCTTGGCGAGATTGAGTTTGGCGGCGGGTGCGCCTGTAAACTGGTCGCGGAAGTAAGGTTGTTTTGCGTTGTCGCCGAAGCCGGGCGTCTCGTTGATGAAAACGAAGTTGAGGCCCTCGATTTTGGTGCAGTCCTTATCGACCGCGATGAGCATTTGGATTTTGTCTGCAAAGCCGGACGCCTCGGCATTGAAACAAAATCCGACGCCCTGTCCTTCGGACGAGACACCTTTGTAGATGCGGCAACTGGTTTTCTTGCCTTTACCGTGGTCGATTTCGACATCTGCCGCCGGCTCGAAGTTCTGTGCCTGGGGCAGAAGGGAAACCATCAAGTGGTTCACATCGGCCTGTTTATTCTGCTCGATTTTAGGCATCCAGGCGGCATTAGTGACGGCCAGGAGCAGGCCGAAAAAGAACGAACAGGCGAGCAACAGCCAGCTTTCCTTGAGGAAGAACTTCAATTTAGACATTTGGTTTTCCTCCTGCGGGAACGACTTTGCACAGGCGGTCGATGAGCGGGGTAAAGCCGTTCATAATGAGGACGGCGTACATCACGCCTTCGGGATACTCGCCGACGGTTCTGATAAGAATGGTAAGAGCGCCGATGGCTGCACCAAACAGCCATGCACCTTTATTGGTCAACGGCGCCGTTACGGGGTCGGTAGCGATAAAGAATGCGCCGAACAAAATGCCGCCGGTCAACAGATGCGTCAAAGGCGAGATATAAACGGAATGGTCGGACATATATGCAACGGCGGCACAAACAAAAGATGACAGCAGGACGGCCACTGGGATTCGCCAGTTGATGACCTGTCTGATGAGCAAGTAAATTCCACCCAACAGAATGGCGATTTTGCTCGTTTCGCCGAGGCAGCCGGGTGTTGAGCCGATGAAGAGATTTTTGAGCTGGCTGTTGACAAAGCCGGCCTTGCCGGGGGTCGCATCATCTGACTGAGCGGGCTTTCGGTGTGGGTTGAGGGCTTTATTCTTTATCGCCTGTTTGCTCCAGGCAAGAGGCGTTGCCTGGGTAACAGCGTCAACCATAGTGGGTGACATTGCAGGCATTTTGGAATCAACCGTGGCGGGGACGGTCCAGGTGGTCATAAGCATACCGAATGAGGCGGTGAGAAACGCCCTGCCAATCATAGCAGGATTGAAGACATTGGAGCCAAGTCCGCCGAAGACCATTTTGCCGACTGCGATTGCAAAGGCGCTGCCGATGATTGCGGCCCAGTATGGTATTGCAGGAGGCAGCGACATAGCGAGGATAAGGGCAGTTATGACGGTGCTGAGGTCGCCGAGGGATTCAAGCGGTTTCGGTCTCTTGCGAACGATGTTGCAGAGCCACTCGGTGAGCAGACAGGTGACAAGACAGGTTGGGATGAGGATGATGGCGTAGATGCGGAAATAATAGCCGGCGGCGAGGACGGCGGGGACAAGGGCGATTATGACGTCGCCCATAACCCGCCGCGTGGAGAATGGGCCGCTGATGTGGGGGGCGTGAGCGATTGTGATTTTACTGAGCATCGATATTTCCTGTCGTTAGTAATGCCGTATCTATGCGGGCATAAGTTTCTTTTGTCGGGCGAGATAGATTTTTCCAGTTCTGATATAGCCGGTAAGGTCAATGCCTGCAGGGCAGATATATGAGCAGCAGCCGCACTCGATGCAGGCGGTGAGGAAGTAGTTTTGGGCGACGTCCCAGAGGTTCTTCTTTACGGCGTGAGCGATGCGGGTGGGATTCAGATGTTCGGGGCAGACGCTCAGGCATCTGCCGCAATGGATGCAGGGCGTGGGGTGATGAGTGAATTCGACTTCGCCGATTTGCTCACGCGTCAGGATTGTGACGGCGCCGGTGGTTTTGGAAATGGGAGTGGCCAGGTCGGCGATGGCGATACCCATCATAGGTCCGCCCACGATGACCTTGGTGCTTTTTTGGGTGACGCCGCCGCAGAATTCGATAAGGTCGATGATGGGTGTTCCGATAGCTACATAATAGTTGCCGGGTCTGGCAATTGCCTCGCCGGTAATGGTTACGACGCGATGCGTCAGGGGCGCATCGAACAAGACCGCATCGGCGATGGCTGCGGCGGTGGCGACGTTAATGACGAGGACGCCAATCATTGGCGGGATGCCGCCTGTCGGGACATATTTGTCGAGGACGGCCTTGATGAGTTGTCGTTCGCCGCCCTGGGGATATTTGGTTTTGACGGGTGCGACCTTGAAGTTCTCGCAACCGGCTGTTCCGGCCAGGGCGTTTGATACGGCTTCGATGGCAGCGGGTTTGTTATCTTCTATGGCGATGATGACGTTGTTACAGCCGGCGGCCATCTTGGCGAGTTTGACGCCTGCGGTAATCTGGTCGGCGCATTCGAGCATAAGGCGATAATCGCAGGTGATGTAGGGCTCGCACTCGCAGCCATTGACAATCATTGTATCTTTCGGTTGCTGGGGATTGCGTTCGAGCTTGACGGACGTCGGGAAACCGGCACCGCCCATACCGACGATGCCGGCTTTGCGCACGGCGCGACAGATTTGCTCGGGAGTATATTTGCCGGGGTCAAATACGGCACGAAAGAGGTCCTGAGATTTTGGGCGAGGCGGTTTTGGCGGCATAGCAGGCAGCGGCTCGATGATGACGGCCGGGCATCTGCCGAGGACGGGGTGTGACTGAAGCGATATCTGCTTGATGCGGCCTTCGATAGGGGAATGAACAGGGGCGGATATAAATGCTTCGGAATCGCCGATGAGCTGGCCTGACTGGACGAGATTGCCTTCTGCAACAGCGGGCCTGCAGATGGCGCCGGTGTGCTGGCTGAGGAGTATGGCGATCTGCTTGGGAGCAGGGCCGGGCTGAATGGGGCTTTCGGCGGTAAGGTCTTTTTTCTGCGGCGGGTGAACACCGCCGGGAAAAGACAGAGAAGATTTAAGACCAACAGTCATATTATTGCTTTCTTCTTGCAAGACGGGTATTGACGGCTTTGGTAATAAAGACGCACGATAAAGCAGCGAGGACGGCAATCAACAGCGAGACGATGGTTTGAAGGCCCGGCGAGAGGGCGGCGGCAACGAGGAAATGCTGGGATGCGGCAAGGGCTGCGATAAAGACGACTATCGGCAGGAGAAAGGCGGCAAGAACAGCGCGCGTAACAGAGGGGCCTTTATCCTGGCCGAGCTTCTGATAAAGGTCTTTGCAGGACTGCTTCTGATTACACTGGTCGCACAATGGCTGATTAGTCATACTTTCGACTACCACCCATCCAAATAAGACCTTATAATTAAAAGTGCGGGTGCTTGCAAACAAAAAGTTTGTCAAATTGGTGTGGGGATCAAGCGATGGCAAGAAAGTTCTTGTTGATGACGCTACTGGCGGGGCTGAGTTTGTGCGTCGGGTGTGACGTCAATCCGATAACGGGCGAAGATGAACTGATGCTGTTCCCGGAGCAACAGGACGTTGAAATAGGCAGGCAGTATGCGCCGGAGGTCGAAAAAGAGCTGGGCGGGCGGATAGAGGATGAGGAACTGCAAAGGTACGTGGACGGCGTGGGCCAAAAAGTCGCGCGGATAAGTCATCGGCCGGGATTCCCATACATGTTTGTGGCCGTCAAGCACAAGATGGTGAATGCCGTTGCACTGCCTGGGGGATATATCTTCATCACAAAGGGAATGCTCTACAAAATGACTAACGAGGCGCAGTTGGCAGCGGTGCTGGCGCACGAGACGTCGCACGTTGTGGCAAGAGACACGGCCAATGCGATGAGCAATCAGATTGGGATGAATATTCTGATGGTGGCGGCGAGCCAGGCGCAGACATCTCAGGCGGCGATGACGGCGGCAGACCTGGCCCGGCAGATAGTGGGATTGAAATACAGCAGGGACGATGAGAGGATCGCTGACCTGGCGGGTATGGATTATATGGTACGGGCCGGCTACAGTCCGTACGGGGCCGTGGAGGTTATGCAGATGCTGGAGAAGGAGCAGACGATTCGCCCGATAGAGTTTTTGTCGAGCCACCCCTCGCCGGAGAACCGGGTCGGCTACATGCGGCAAAGGATACAGACGCACTATTTTGCCAATGCAAATGAATTGCGGGTAGGCAAAGAAGATTTCTCCACGCAGGTGCTTGAGCGGCTGAACAAGTAGCGCTGCTCAGGCCAACCGGTGCGAAAAAAAAAGCCCGGTACGCCTGTGGCGTACCGGGCTTTTGTTGTTTCAATCGTACGCCTGCATCGCGGGCGTGTAATTGGCGCCTGTTCCGCCGAGAGCACACAATGGGCGGATGTTTTTCCCGCGCAGGCGACCCACCTGGTTTCCACCAGCTCAGTCGAATCGTGGCGGACTATTCGCTGGTTGTTCCGCCGGCGGCCTGCCGTTTCAGACGCCTTTCCTGCATTTCGCTATAACCGCAACCGGGGCACGTATCGGGATACTTGGCGCCGGGGGCGGTTCCCCGGAAGAAGATCTTGCCGCACTTGCCGCACTTTTCAGCAATGTAGCAGCTATCCTTGCTGCACTTGGGACACTTCATCGGAGGAGAGGCCATAAGTCCCGGCGGTATTTTTTGTTCCTGGAGGAACTTGTTGTAGTCGGCATAGGTGATCTGGAACTCATGCCCGCAGCCGGCGTCATTGCACTTCATCCATGTTTCGGTAGAGCCCGCGGCGACTCCGCCCGAGCGGCCGCCGCTGGTGAGCCAGAATATGGCGCCTGCCACGGCGAACAGGACAAGAATCAACACAATCATAAACACTTTCTTTTTGTCTTCGTCCATTACTTGACCTCCAAAACAAAAGGCAAAGTTTTATTACGGCAAGGCACTATCCTACTTTGGGCACACCAAGTCTGTCAAACGTATAATTTACCCTAGCACCTATTTTGAGAAACCAACTCTGCCCCTGTTCTAAGGTCCATTGGCACAAATCCGCCACAGGCGGAAAGGCACGGCGAGAGTCCATACTCAAAACAGGTACTGGGCGGACTCATTTTTTCATCGCGAGAATCTTTTGGGGCTGTTCGGGCATCAAGGTTCGGGCAGACAGATATGCGGCTTCTATTACAGCCATACTGAGCAGATGCTCAGCCCGCCCCGGCCCGGCGCCGTCGCTGGGCTTGATTTTATCGGGCGTCAGGATACTCGAGGCGAAGCTGGCGAGATGTTCGCTTATGCAGTGAAGGTGGTCGTAAGGGTACTCATATTTCTCGCTGACCTGGCCGACGGCGTCGCAAACCAGAAGCTGGGACTCGGATGCGGTCAAAATTCCGTCCCTGCTGAAAACCGAAATTGATTGCTGCCCGCCTGTGGCTTGGCCACCCGTGGCGGGTCCGCAGACCCTGCTGGCCCGCAGGTTGCCGAGCAGGGTATCGCTGAACTTCATAGTCACAACGGTGGCATCTTCGGTCAGGTACAGCCGTTGTTGTTTGTCGCCGGCGGCGCTGACGTTCAGGCAATAGACCTGCTGGGGCAGCCCAATGCTCGACACCACCAGGTCAATCACAGCGAAGCAGTCGTTGAGCAACACCCCCCCGCCTGCCAGCTTCGGGTCCGTCTGCCAGGCGGGAAAAGCCCGAGCCGCAGCGTTGCAGACAATATCTATAAGCAGGACTTTTTCGAGGCCTGCCTGCCTGATGTGCTGGTCGAAAGCAACGAATGCCTGAGCAAAGCGCAGGGGATTGGCCACTACAAATTTCACCGACTGTTCCCGGGCAAGATGCACCAGCTCGGCGGTCTCGGCGAAATCGCGCGCCGGGGGAGGCAGCTTGAATATGTTAAACTTTTTCCTGATGGCTGCCTTGATATACTCGGTGCAGGTATGGATGGGGGCGGCGACAAGAAGGCAGTCAAGCTCATTCTGAATTACAAACTGGCGATAGTCATCGTACGCAGCGCAGTTGTATTGCGCGGCAAACTGCCGGGCGAGGTCGCCGTTGTTGTCGGCAACCGCAACGATTTGAAAGCCCGCCGCGGCGGGCCCGGACGCGGCCTGCAGAAGGATTCTGCCGCCCTCGTCAAGTCCAAGAACCCCCGTTTTAAGTCGCCCTTCAGACATCCGGCTCCGTCCGATGTGCTCCTGTGGCCTAACTACAACATCAGTGATGCGTTACCCTTACGTATTCGGGTACGCATACGTAAGTCAGGTTTTATCTTACGTATCCGGATACGTCCAGATATTTCGTGCAAAAACGTCCAACATTGAACTCAGTATATAGGGCGGGGCCTGCCAAGGTATAAGCATCGTTCAAAGAAGGCGGTCGGTATTTCC
>CAYGVZ010000098.1:0-9428 GCA_964353475.1 uncultured Pirellulales bacterium
CGCTGTACAAACCGTAGGAATGTTCAACCCCCGAAGTGGCGGAGATAACTCCCAAAGGCCCGAAATCCCCGACGATTTCGACGTCGCCACTGTCATTATAAAGACCATAAGCATCATTGTAAGTGGCCTCGGCGCTAACCGTGCCGAAATCAGGGCCGGTTGCCCATCGGGCATTAATTCCGGAAAGACCGTAAACATACGAATCGCCGGAATTAGAGATGTCATACAGCGCCCTGGCATCGGTGCTGAACCAAGAAAGGCAGAAGGCCAGCACCGCCATCGCTGCCAAAAACCGTTTTTGACCAGACAGCACTCCCACAATTTGTGTTTTTCTTTTGTTCATAATTGATTCCTCTCTCAAAATTAACCATTTACACGGTTTACGGTTATCCACACTCAGGACAACATTCTTACGTATGCACATGGGGGCCCAAGCGGTCTCGAACCCTGAATCTTCTGGCCGCTCCTCTGACACAATAGCCAACAGAGCAACTACCCCGAATTTACCCTACGAGCATAAAGGGTATTAGCAGCGACAGCATATGTCAAGGGTTCAAATAAATTTTTTTTGGGATCTGCCCTGAGACAACCGGGTGTTTCCATACGCGGTGCCGCAAGGAATGGCGGCGCAAGCCGCGGCTGGCCGCCACTTGCGCAATTGCCGTGGGGGTCGCACTTTAGGGTTATCGTGTTACTACCCGTCGTGGCAGGACGCAGGTTTGTCAGGGCATACGTCGCTTTTGTTCATTATGTGGAGCCAATCTACGAGGCCGCAAGAGGTGCCGGGGCAGCCCACGAGCACGGCGGGAAGGCCGACTAAACAGCACTGTAGCTGTTAAATACCTTGCGGTAGTGGAATCCGTAAATGATGAATGTTACGGCCATGTGGAAATACTGCGGGCGCCTGAGCGACCAGAATATAAGCTTCCAGTAGTAAAGGCGGCCTTTGTTCAGTATCCCCAAGACCCATATCGACTTAAAAAAGGCCTTGATATCGTAGTAATGAAAATGCACTCGCGTCTTCTGCGAAGGGTGATAGTTCTTCAAAAACGTCAGAATCCTCTCGTAATAGTACTTGTGCGAGTAAATCGTCTCGACGACCTTTTTGTAGCCGGTGACAAGGTCCTGATAGTTCATTTTCGGAATGAAATTCATTGAGAAATCGGTATTGTCGCCGGTGGCGTTTCTGAGCAGCCGATTCTCCTTTGTAAGACGCTCGTAGAGCTTGGTACCGCGAGGCGCATTGAGCAGCCCGACCATTGCGGTCACAATCCCGCTCTGCTGGATGAATCGAATCATATTTTCAAAGATTGTGCTCTTGTCGCTGTCGAATCCGAGAATAAATCCGCCCTGGACCTGCATACCGAAGTTTTGTATCTTTTTGACGCAATTGACCAGGTCGCGGCCCTTGTTCTGCACCTTGTTGCACTCGGTTAAGCTGTCCTCGTCTGCGCTTTCGATGCCGACGAAGACGCAGTCAAACCCTGCATCGACCATCAGTCGCATAAGCTCTTCATCGTCTGCCAGGTTGATGGACGCCTGCGTGTTGAAGGAGAAGGGGTATTTCCTCTTCTCCATCCAGGCAATAATTGCCGGCAGGACGTCTTCTTTCAGCGCTTTCTTGTTTCCGATGAAGTTGTCGTCAACAACAAAAACCGGCCCGCGCCACCCGGCGGAGTAAATCCTTTCCAGCTCGACCAATATCTGTTCTTTTGTTTTCGTCCGCATCCGATGCCCCAGCATCGCTGTAACGTTGCAGAAGTCGCAGTTGAACGGGCATCCCCGTGAATACTGGATACACGTCAGGGCATATTGCCGCTTATCGACCAGGTCCCACAGGGGGGCCGGCGAGGTCTCCATCTCCGCGAATTCCTTTGCCCTGTACATACGCCTGGCGGTTCCATCCCGAAGGTCTTTGAGAAACTCGGGCAACACAACCTCGGCTTCTCCCAGGACGAGATGGTCAACATCCGTGTAATCCTCCGGCACGGAGGAGAATAATGGCCCGCCTGCCACAACGAGCTTTCCCATCTTCTTGCATCTGTCTATCACATTTCTCGCCGACTCCCGCTGGATGTACATACCCGTGATGAATACGTAATCCGCCCAGCGAATGTCGCGGTCTCGCAGCTTGGCCGTAACCATATCTACGAGGCGTTTGGGCCAATCTTTCGGAAGCATCGCCGCCACCGTCAGCAGCCCCAGCGGGGGCAACATCGCCTTGCGAGAGATAAATCGCAGCGCATTTTTGAGCGACCAGAAGGTATTCGGTGATTCTGGATTCACAAGTAATATGTTCATAATGATACTCCCGTGTCAGGGCAACCTCAAACAACGCTGCCCAATCTCATTACGGGTTTGCCGCGGATATTGAAAGCAGCCACAAGGCAGAGGAAGTGGTTGTTACTGCACTCAACTCGGTACTGGCAGGTTCACTTACGACAGGGGCTTCACATGAGCCAAACATAATCAGCCTTCGAGTTCTGCGGGCCAATCAAAATTCGCCACACCCGGAAAAATACTTTCTCGTTCAAACTCCAAAAAAACGACCCCCAACCCGCGTTGGAGTTGATTATTTTTTTCGCTGTGTATTATATCGGCTTGCCGGTGCTATTTTCCAAAAAAAAGCTGAGAAATTTGAAATTTGGCGCAAATTGGTTTGTGTACTTCTTAAGCTTCTTGTTAGCAAGGGCTTGCAATTAGCTTTCAGTTACAGCCCTCTTCTGCCCAATCCCGACGGGGTTATTTGCCCCAGACCCCGGCCAGCAGGGCAAAGTCAGCCATATTCACACCGTCAGTCCCATTAAGGTCGGCACAGCCCTCGCCCGAGCAGCCGGCATCAAG
Organism: uncultured Pirellulales bacterium; assembly: GCA_964353475.1. GTDB lineage: Bacteria > Planctomycetota > Phycisphaerae > Sedimentisphaerales > Anaerobacaceae > CAYGVZ01. The sequence continues at coordinate 2,845 of CAYGVZ010000098.1, forward strand.
CCACTGGTCGCAGAAGATGTCCACATCATCCCAGTTGACGTGGCAGTCGCCGCTGAGGTCGCCGATGGGACAGCCCGCCGCCTCCGGTGCAAACGCCGCGAGCGAGTGGGCCATTCTCTTGGGTGTGGAGTGCGACCAGCTCATCGTCGTCTGTCCAGCCATGGGTATGCTCTTCGTGCTGCCCGCCGCGGAACTGCTGTTGGCAGTAATGTCATATCGCTCCACCATTGCGGCGCTTGTCGGACTGAACGTGCCCAAATCACCTGACCCGACTACATCCACCACCCACGCCCCATCTGTAAGGGTCGTTATATTGGTTGAGATGGCGGTTCCGTCCGAAACGACTTTAGTCGTCGCCGCCTCCGCCAGCTGCTGCTCGACATTGGCGAGGGAAATTGCACCGCCGTTTCTGTTGAAAACAGAGCCGGCATACGTCGCTGTGATTGTGTATGTCCCCGCGGGCGGCAGATTCGCATCAGGCAGATAATATAAATCGCTTTTCATCAGCCAGTCCGTGCCGACAATCGAACTGGAGCCGACCACCGGTTTCATAGCAACGCCATTGTACGTCACGCTGGTCACGTTAAGGTCATTGGCGCCTTGTGCCTCCGAAGCCAGCCCCACAACCAGCAGCCGATTCATACCGCCGTCTATGGTATGGCTCCAGCTCAGCGTTGTCCCCATAGTCCCGCTTGTGGCCGAACTTGCCGAATCGAAGACAATAGCCAGCCCGTCGCCGTTGGTTTTGAAACTCCAGACCTGCCCCTTCGTAGTGCCGCCGTCGTTCCTCTCATCTATTCGCCAGTAATAGGTTGTCTTCTTCACCAAAGTCCCCGGGTTAAACGTAGGTTGCGGCTGGTTGCCCATAAACTCATCCGATGACTCATTCGCATCGTCAACGGCGTTGAAATTCGTTCCGAAAAAGACATCGTGCGACACTGCATAGACGCCCGCGGTCCACGCCAACTGAACGGTCCTGACAACGCTCGTATTGCCGTCCGCCGGGCTGAGATTTCCTGCCTGACCCGGGGGCGGGACGGTCGAGCCGGTCGTGAAACTCCACACCGCTCCCGCCGTTGTACCGTATGCGTTCTTCTCATCGATTCGCCAGTAGTATGTCGTGTTGAAATCAAGCGCACCCGTGTCAAATGTGGTTTCGGTCTGATTGCCCTGAAACTCGTCCAGACCCGGCGTAGCATTCGTTCCGAAATAAACATCATGCGATGTCGCGCGGTAACCAGCCGACCAGGTCAACTGACTGAATATGCTCACGCCGTTCGTGTCATCGGCCGGGCCTGGGTCGTGCGCCTGCTCCGGCGGCGTTGCCGTCACCGTGCCGTATAGCGTCGTAATCGTCTTTGCCGGCAGCACCACCGAACCGGCGCCGGAAACCGTCCCGACTGTAACACAATTCTCCGTCTCGCTCGTCCTGTATATTGTGAATTGCGCCGGCAAAATGTCCCCGGCAATGCTCAAGTCAGCAGTTCTCTGTGCCTGTGCCGTGTTGATAAGTATTATCGTTGCGGTGCTCTTCGCGGCGTGCCTGAAAGCCAATACAAATACGTTCGGGTCGTCGCTGGTACTCTCCACGACCACCGCGCCGGGCCTGACATATCTGTAATACTGCTTCGAGACATAATACCGCTTGGTCGGCGTATCGAGATTCATCAGGTTATAAGCCGACACCCCCTCCTCACCCAACTGCCACCATACCCATCCCGAAGCACGGCCGCATTTCAGCGCAGCGTAAATAGCCGTTCCCAACTGCATACAGTTGGGCCAGGTGTCGTCATACCCGCTTGTCTCGGTCATCCAAAGCGGCCTGCCGGTATTGCCCACAACATTCCACGCACCCACCCACGCCGCCGCCTCTGCGGAATTGGGGTCAGGCGTCTGTCCATCATTGCCGTAGCCGTGATTGGCCCAGATGCCCATATACGGATTCGCATTTGTGTCTGCGATGATTGGCGACTCGTAGTTCAGCTCAGGCCACTGCATCGCCCAGAGCATATGTTCCGCCCCGTACAATCTCACGTTGGGAAATGCGGCCTTGATGATTGGCCCGGCCACCTTCACCATATCCCTGTACTCCTGTGGCGAATAGACACAGGAATTATACGGCTGAGTAAAATTCGGCTCGTTCTGCAAACTCAGCGCATAAACGTTTATCCCGATTGAATTATAATCCTGCAGGCAGGTGACAGCCCAGTTTCCCAGATCATCGTAGTATTGAGGCAGTACCCGTCCGCCGTTCTTTGTGCTGCCGTTGTCCTTCATCCACGCAGGCGGACTCCAGAATGCAACTATGAACTTCAGCGGCTCATTGCTGTCCTGCGCCTTTTGCTTCAAGGCCTGCAAAAACGCTATCTGTTCGGCGAAGCTGCTGTCCTGGTCGCCGCCCGGCGGATAATACTCATTACGGTGTATCGTCAGCCCAAGGTCATTAATCACCAGGTCAAGCCAATACGCGTTATACCAGGTGGATGGGTCGGACCAGTTTACGTTCCTGGCGCCGAACGCCCCGAAGCCGTCTATCGTTTGGTACTCCACTGCCTGATTGACGGTAACTTCAGCCCCGAGTACGTGGCCCGACAGCAACACGCTCAGCGTCACCGCGCAGACCAGCCCCCTAATCAATTTGCAAAACATAATCTCCTCCTTAAAGGATTGCCTCTCGGAACTCGCATGGCAGCAAAAAGCACCACATCACACCTCTTCCGGAAAATCGTACCAGCGGCGGTGCGATATCACTGATATGGCTATTATAGACCCTCCCCTCTGAAAGTCAACACCATCAGGTGCCTACGCGCACATTTTCAGGACCAGCCGTTCGATGGCTACTGCCGCGGTTGTCTGACCTGTTTTAATCTGATAGTCAATTTCAGCGAGCCGCTGGATGTATTCTCCTACCCGCTTGAGGGTGATGCTGCGAAGCACCTTGAATATCGCCTCTTTTCCCTGCCATATCCGCAGCGCCTGTCCGACCTCGTATTCACTGCTGCCAGCCTCGAGCATCTTTTTTGCATTGAACAGGCGGCGAAAATGATAGGCAAATGCGCCGACTGCGGTATATTCGGCGTCCTTTTCCTCGGCAAACATCTTGCGCAGCCGCTGTACGGCTCGACCCGCCTGGCCCGCCAGGCAGGCATCGATTACCTCAAAGGCGTTGAACAGCCGATTCTGCCCCGTCAGCGACTCAACATCCTTCGCCGTTATTGCCTTTGCGTCCCCCACATAAACCGCCAGTTTTTCCGCTTCGTTGCGAAGCGATGTTACATCCCCGCCCAGCAGTTCAACCAGCAGCTCGGCTGCACCTCTTTCCATCGCCTTGCCGTATTCCTCTCTCGCATAATCCGTTACATAGGCCGGTAGCTTCTCTGGATATGGTTGCGAAATCGCCATCACCTTCCCCACATCGGGTAACTTCTTCGCAAGCCGTGTATTGCCGGGCCAGCTTTTGACTGCAAGAATCAATACCCCTGTAGCAGAGGCGATGCCGAAGTACTCCTCCAGAAGTTCGCGGTTAGCGGAAATAAAGTCGTCGGCCTTTCGGATGAGCACCACGCGCTTACGCGCCAGAAACGGCAGCGTACGCAGCTCATCCAGCACCTCGCTCAACTGCGCCTTGTCGCCATCGGTATCAAGCAGACAGGTCATCCGTTCCTGCGGCTGTAAAATCTCCTCGATGAGCTGGCGACACTGGTCATTCACCAGCGACTCATCCTCGCCCTGCACGACGTAGATAAGCTCCTGTTTTTTCGCCGCCATTTACCGTCTCCCGGGAAGAAACTATTTCAAAGCAGTCACCCTGAGCGAAGCGAAGGGTCTGGGCAAAAAAGTAACGTGAGATTCTTCGCTGCGCTCAGAATGACGAGTTGCGTTTATCTGCCCTTATGTTTTTTCTTGGCCGCCTGTTTCGCTGCCTTTGGTTTCGGCTTCGCAGCGTCCGGCGGGGCTTTCGGTTCTTTCGCCGGCTGCTTTTCTGCCGGTTGCTGCTTGATTTCCTCTTTTGCCGGTTGCTCCGGCGTTTCTTCCTCGGCTTCGGGTTCGGCCTGTAAATCGGCGTCGTCAATCGCCTCCGCCTGGTGAACAACTATCTGCTCACCTCGCTCGGCGGCGGCCTGCTTGGCCTCGCGGACCTCCTCCGGCGCTATCTTGGCGGCGGCGACGAGCTTGTCGCCCTCCCTGAGCTTAATAAGGCGGACGCCCTGTGTGTTTCTGCCAATCGAGCGAATCTGGTCAAGGCCCGTTCTGATTATTATACCGTTTGCAGTTATGAGCATCAGCTCATCGTCGAACTGCACCGCCTTGAGGGCCACTACCTTTCCGTTGCGGTCGCTGGTCTTGATATTTTTAAGCCCGATGCCGCCCCGATTTTGCGACCTGTAGTTGTCCAGTCCCGTGCGTTTGCCGTAGCCGTTCCCGCATACGGTCAGCAGCGCCGCATTTTCTTCCGCCACCACCATATCCACGACCGCATCGCCCTGGCGCAGCCGTATTCCCTTGACCCCGCGGGCGCCTCTGCCCATAGGCCGCACTTGCTGCTCGTCAAACCGTATCGCCATCCCGTCGCGCGTGCCTAATACTATGTGGTCTTTGCCCATGGTAAGTACCACGTTAATCAAAGAATCATTCGGGTCGAGGTTTATTGCAATAACGCCGGTCGTTCGCGGATTGCTGTAGGCCGACAGAGCCGTCTTCTTGACTAACCCGTTGCTGGTAGCCATAACAAGGAATGACTGCTCCTGTTCGCCTTCATCTTCCTTTCGCATCAGCTTGGCGACGTTTATGACCGAGGCAATGGCCTGGTCTCCGAGGTTCAGCAGGTTTGCAATGCTTCGACCCATGCTCTGGCGCGACATACCGGGCACGTCATAGACCTTCAACCAGTAGCATCTGCCGCGGTTGGTGAATATCAGCAGGTAATCGTGGGTAGAAGCGGCGAAAAAGTGTTCGATGAAGTCGCCTTCTTTGGTGTCCGAGCCGATAATGCCCGTGCCGCCGCGCCCCTGTTTGCGATAGGCGTCTGTCGCCATACGCTTGATGTACCCGGCATGGCTGACGGTGACTATGACGTCCTCTTCCGCAATCAAATCCTCGATGTCGAACTCCTCGACCCCGCGGGTGGTTATCTTTGTTCGCCGCTGGTCGCCGTACTTTTCCTTTATCTCGTACAGGTCCTCGCGGATAATGTCCAGCAACACCGCCTCTTTGGCCAGAATGGCCTCATAGCCGTCAATTTCATCAATAAGCTCGGAATATTCTTTCGCCAGTTTTTCAATTTCCAGCCCGGTCAGGCGCTGCAACTGCATCTGCAGAATCGCATCCGCCTGCGGGCTGGTCAGGAACTGCTTGCCTTTGCTCTTTTCCTTGACGAACTGCTCCGGAAGAAGTTTTTTCAGCGTCGCCGTTTCCAGGAGCTTCAGCGGCTTCTTCATCAAGTTGGCTTTTGCCGTCGCAACATCGGGCGATTTCTTGATTAGCTCGATAATCTCGTCGATGTCGCTTACCGCGAGGATGAGTCCCTCAAGGATGTGCGCGCGGTTTCTCGCGCGTTCCATCAGGAATCGGCTGCGACGGCGAATCACGGTTTTGCGATGTTCGATGAACAAATCCAGCATCTGCCTGATGTTCAGCATCTCCGGCCGATTGTTCACCAGCGCAACGTTGGCTATCGCAAAAGTGGTTTGTAGCGGCGTGTATTCCCAGAGTTTGTTCAGCGCTATCTGCGGGTCTGCGTCCTTTTTTATTTCTACCACAATCCGCAGCCCGTGCCGGTCCGACTCGTCGCGCACGTCCGACACTTCCGGCATTTGTCCCTCGTGCACGCACTCGGCAATTTTGGCAACAATCGCCGTCTTGACGACCATATAGGGAATTTCGGTTATGACTATCCGCTCTTTTCCCTTCTTCGGTGTTTCAACCTCGGCCTTGCCCCGCACGACCAAGTGACCTTTGCCGGTCGTGTATGCCTCTTTGATACCCTTGATGCCGCAAATCACCCCGCCTGTGGGGAAGTCCGGCCCGGGGAGCTTCTCCATTATGTCCTTGAAGCCGCACTTGGGGTCGTTTATCACCAGAAGCAGCGCATCGCATATCTCGCCGATGTTGTGCGGCGGCATGTTCGTTGCCATCCCGACCGCGATACCGGTCGAGCCGTTGGCTAAAAGATTGGGAAATCTCGAAGGCAGCACCGTCGGCTCATCCCTTGTCTCATCATAATTAGGGATAAAATCGACCGTGTCATACCGTAAATCTTCCAGCATCTCCATCGCCGGCGAAGCCATTCTCGCCTCGGTATATCGCATCGCCGCCGGAGGGTCCGCGTCTATCGACCCGAAGTTGCCCTGCGGGTCAACGAGCGTATAGCGCATACTCCAGTCCTGCCCTAAGCGGACAAGCGTCTGGTAAGTCGCCTGGTCGCCGTGGGGATGGTAATTACCGCCTGTGTCGCCGACGATTTTAGCGCATTTGCGATGCTTGCTTCGCGGCCCTAAGCTCAGGTCGTTCATCGCAACCAGTATCCGCCGCTGCGAGGGCTTGAGACCATCCCGCACGTCCGGCAGGGCACGCGCCACTATCAC
>CAYGVZ010000099.1:0-9397 GCA_964353475.1 uncultured Pirellulales bacterium
TAGTGTAAATCTCATAATGGGTGGTTGTCAGCTTCAGCCCCGGCCCGTAGCGGTCGTACCACTGCTCAACGCTCTTGAGGGCGGGCAGGTTCTGTGCGGTAAGATACTTAATCAACTCCTCGGGCGTATCAAGGCGGGCCGTGGTATTCCTGTTGGCTGCTTCGCTGTGTGAACAGCCGGCGAGAAGCACAAGAGGGATTAAAATGGCGGGGATAATCAGTCGGGTCATTGGCGGCGTCTTTTCAGATATTGGCGTATGGTGCACCGAAGACCTCGGCGGCGAAGAGGAAGACATCGGTTTTGGGGTCCTTCCAGGCATCAGCCGGCAGGCCCGCCTTGTGCGAGCAGCAGTGGGAGAGAAATTCTTCTTTGGTCCAGCCGGCCTCAGTTGCCACCTGCGGCAGGAAGCAGCCCGAAAGACCTCCTCGCTTGATGTATATACCATCGACGCCGAGGCGCAGTGAAAGCGGGTCGGCGGTTTTCTTGAGGGGCGACAGGACGGAAATCTCGATATCAAGCTGCTCAAGCTCTTCCGGTGTAATCTGGTCGCCAAAGAAACGCGGGTCGCCGGTCGCAGATGCCTTCGCCATCTCGACAACCATCTGAACAAGAGGTTTGTCGGCAATAAATTGCCCGATGCAGCCGCGTAATTCTTCACCGTTTTTTAAGGTGACGAAACAGCCGCAATGCGAGGCGAGGTCCGGGTCGTTGGATTCGACAAGCTCACCACAGGCCGCCTCTACTTTTGGCAGACGAGTACCCTTCACCGCTGCCGAGACAGTATCGCGTGCGACCTTGAGAAGAGCTCTTTTCTGTAAATCATTCATATAATCGCCGGGGAGGTATGGCTGGCTTCTTCACTTAACCCATTTTATCACAAAAAAGCCGCCAATCAACAATGCTACGAATGCCAGCGAGAACCAGTTGAAGTATTTTTCGAGAACGGGCTTAATTTTTTCGCCCTTCCAGCCCAGCAGCCCCGCTACCATAAAGAACCTGGCTGACCTGCTTAGCGCCGAAGCGATGAAGAAAACGAGGAAATCAATCCTGAACACGCCTGCGGTTACGGTGATGACCTTGTAGGGGACAGGAGTGAAACCGGCAATGGCGACGATTTCCCAATCGTATCTCACATACAAAGCGCCGACGGTCGTGAACGGTTTTGTCTTCACCTGGTCTATTGCCTGTTTGTCTATGGATTCGGTCTTGCCGTCGGGCAGCGTCAGGACAATCGGGTAAACGGGCGTCACCTGAAACCTTGGGGCCGGTTCAAGGATTAGCTGGGCGTCAATGCATTTGCGGTCGATGAGGCCCTGCATTTCCTGTCCGGACTTGAGGACTACCGTGTCCCGCGAGAAGCCGGGTACGTAATCGTGAAAGATATTGCCGATGCCCGCCCACAAAAACATCCCTATCAGATACCCGAAGCACCCGCCCACAACCGAGGCGATAGAGCACAAGAGTGCAAATCTGAGCCATTTCCTCGGTGTGCCAAGCGACATAGCGGCAAGCAGGACATCAGGCGGGACAGGGAAGAAACTCGATTCGGCGAAAGCCAGCAGGAATAGCGCCACCTGGGCGTGAGCAGTATCCGCCCAGTGAACGACCCAGTCATACAGCCGTCGGTGCAGGTGCCACCAGGCGACCTTACCGTTGCTCCCCTCGGCTCCGCTCGGGGCGGGCGTGGGTTGTGTCTCGTCGCTCGGTGCAGAAATTGTCATTTGGGTCCTTTCAACGAAAAATTCAATGTGCTAACGATAAGGCCGACCTGCTATAATGTCAACAGACATTGGCAGGCATTGACTGGACGTGTAAGTTGTTTAGTATATGACGCCGGAATAAATCGCAGAGGAATGAATGGATTCGCAGGTAATTGAAATAACGCCGACTCCTGATACATCCCTGAAAAAGTGGCTGAACACGATTCAGTGTGTGGACTGCGTCGAGGGAATGAAAATGCTGCCGGCGGAGAGTATCGATATGGTCGTTACCTCTCCGCCTTATGACGGCATTCGGGATTACAAAGGGTTTTCAATTGACTTGAGCACTGTAGGCGTCTTGGTTTGGCGTGCGTAGATTGAAAGTGCGTGTCATCCGCATAGCGTTTCTTCTCCACCTTATTCTCAATTAAGAAAATCACCTCCTCGTGGAGCCTCGCCATTCTGCGTGCTTTCATTACGCTGGAACAATCTGCAACAACACACATTTTCGTTGTGCATACTATAGTCTGAAGCCTCGCCTATATTTTTGCGTTATCTTTCAAATTCATAAGGAGTTCTATGTATGACTATTGAAAAGGCCGTAGGTAGAGAACTTCAGTTCTGCCGGAACAGGAAAGAAATCAGTCAGGAGAATCTGGGATTCGAAGCATCCCTACACAGAACCTATATCTCTCTCATTGAGCGAGGCCTTAAGAGCCCGACCATCAATACTCTTGTTCGGCTTTGTGCCGCTCTTGAAATATCGCCGGACGAGTTCTTAAAGCATGTAATGCAACGGGTCGCTGGTAAGCGTAAATAAAACGGTATTTCTGGCAAGGTTGAGATGTCTGTTAGCCACTTAATTATTCCTGAGATTGATGTGCTCGTCGCAACTGTTGCTTTCTTAAGAGAACGGGGTGTGACGTGCTACAGAATTTCAGTTGCAAGGGGAAGGGGAATAGATAAAAGCGCCGCGGAGGCCAGTGCTTGGGCGGCATTGGGCAAGGACATATCGCACATTTATCCCTTTTCGCCTGGGGGCGCGGATATAGTAGGCATATCTGCGACTGAATGGTGGAACGTTGAATGCAAAGGCACTGGTACAGGAGTGCAGCAGACTCAGCGAAATAACTTTGATAGGGCACTGGCAAGCGCAGTAAGCTATTATGAAGAAAGGCCGCAAAGTCTTCCTAAGGAGTATATTCAACACGGCAATGCACGGCCCTATTTGGGTTTGGCGCTTCCAGAATCCCGGGCGTACTTAAACGAATTAAAGAAAAGAGTGCGCCAACCGCTGCGAAAAGCCCTGAACCTGTGGGTGTTACTTTACGAACCCAGTTCAAAGAAAATCAGGACGGTCTCACCTGAAGATGGCTATTGAATTCCAACATGAAAGGCACGCAGGTTAAGATGAGTCAATGACCACCTCTTTGGTTCATAATCCCATCCCGTATTTTGTGCCAAAAGGTGTGCAAGTTTTTCTATTCGTTCATGAAACTGCTTTGTAAGAAAATTATTTTGGGTATCTCGAATTTTTATTTTGCATCCACCGAATCTCTTGGTTCCCGCAATTTGTTTAATGCTGCTTAATATACCCTTCAGGTTACGCATCAGAATCTCAAATCTTATATTAGCGAATTTAACAAACATAGAATGTACTGGGCTTCTTGAATTCTTAACGTCAAGGAATCCGAACCAAGATGTGCAATTTTCAGGATAATTGAACAGGTTTTTAGCTGCTCCATCCGCATATAAAAGTGTTGAGATTGCTTCATCATATAAATTATTTTTGATAAGTCCCGATGAACCCAAGGCGCAAAGAAGAAAATGAATTGTCCCAAATGGGTATTTTTGTTGAAACTCGTGAAGGGCGTCGAATCCCCGAATCAGGTTCGGATTTATGCAGTTCGCGTAGTTATCCCAGTTAGGCGGCAATGAGTTCCGGTTATAAGCGACCATGTGGTGGCCGCAACTTCTGATGCTGGTGCGGTATATGTCCATATCGAGGAATATGCAGGTCTTTACGTCCACGCCTTGTTTAAGGGCCAATTCTTTGCCGTCGTAAAAGCCGACTACTTTCCAGTTAAAATAGTGCGACATAAGCAGTGCACAAAGTATCCCGTCCACATCGGGGCTTATGATGGCCTTTTGTTCGCGTGCTATTAGCCAAGGGTATAATGACAAAAGCGCATCGTATTGAAGTATTCCATCCTTCACCAAGGATCCGGTAGTCGTTTCCATCCTTTTAACAATAAGGCGGGTCTGCTATAATGTCAACAGACATTGGCGGACGGCTATGGCAACAGGTGAACAGTTTTCGACGGTCGGCGAAGGTTTGCTGGTTCTTGCACCGGCGAAGGTGAATTTGTCGCTACTGGTGGCAGGCAAGCGGCCTGACGGGTATCACAACATCGAGACCATAATGGCCAAGGTCAACTGGTACGATGAGATACTCATCGAGCCGGCGCAAACGGGAGGCATCGAATTCATCTGCAAGGGGCCTTGCTGGTCGCCGGCGGGAGAGGAGAATCTCGTTCACAGGGCGGCCAGATTATTCCTGGATGAAGTCGGGCGGAGAGCAAATCTAAGAATCACGCTGACGAAGAATGTCCCAGCCGGGGCGGGGCTGGGGTCAGGCAGCAGCGATGCGGCGGCGACCCTGCTGGGGCTGAACAGGTACCTCGACGTAAACTTGGCCAACAGGCAACTGACGAAAATGGCGGCGCAATTGGGCAGCGACGTGGCGTTCTTTCTGGACGGCCCTCTGGCCTTTTGCACGGGTCGAGGCGAGAAAGTCAAAAAAATTCGCAGAAGATTTGAATTTTCCGCCGTTTTGTTCCTGCCAGACATAAGTGTCCTGACCAAAAGGGTTTATGCACACTACCGGCACGATGCAGCAGCGTATAAGGCACTGCACGACAAGATTAGTACCCATATTGAGAAGAACAGGATTGATTTAGTAGCCGGCCTGTGCGCAAATATGCTGCGTGAGAGTTGTTTCCAATTGCATAGGGAACTTGAGGAATTAAAAGCGGAAATTGAGTCGCTGGGCGTCGAACCCGTGTGTCTGAGCGGCAGCGGGTCGGCGATGTTTTGTATTATCACTAATAACAATAAGGAAGGAGTCAGAGAGTATCGACGCAGGATTGAGGCGAACTTTCATTGCAGGAGTATTATTGTAAGTAACAACAGGTGGTAACAATCAGGCGAGGCAAAGAAAATGGACATCAGCGAAGTCAGGGTCAAGCTAATACAAAACAAGGATGACAGGTTGAAAGCGTTCTGCTCGGTGACATTTGACAATGAGTTTGTGGTTCGTGACATCAAAATCATAGAGGGGACGAACGGTTTTTTTGTTGCGATGCCGTCCCGGAAAATGAGCGACCATTGTGAAAAGTGCGGCGGCAAGAACCATCTTCGCGCCAAGTTCTGCAACAACTGCGGCGCCGCGCTGGGCGAGGAGCGGGCGAAAAAAGACGTCAAGGGAAGAATGAAGCTGCACGCCGACATTGCACATCCCATCAATGCCGGGTGCCGAAAAAAGATTCAGGACAGGGTCGTCGCCGCCTTCACGGAGGAGGCGGAAAGGTCGAAACAGCCGGGTTACAAGCCGGTTGAGATGGATGAGCCGGACGACGAGATTCCGGAAGTTGTTACTTAGAGGTGAGTTTCGGCTCTGACGCAGGGTTTTTGCGCACGGGCAAAAACACAAACAAAGGACGCGAACTCCGCGGCAATCAGTCCCCTCTTAACCCATAATTGCCGCATAGCGCGAGTTGTGTTCGGCGGCTTCTCGACTACGTAGTTAAATCGTCAAGGACCTTCTCAAGAGCCACATCGAGCCGGTCATTGAGGTCATATCTTCCTTCGGTAAGCTGCCGGCGGACGGAGAGAACCTTTTCCTTGCGGATTTCCGGCAGCGAAGCAATCTTCTTTAACACCTGGCCAATGGGCGTGGTGTTAATATTTTCGAGGATTTGCTCCATTACCAAATCCTCGTCGGCAGCCATATCCTCGAACATCTTCTCTGCCTGACGTTTCCAGTGTTCAGCACAATCGTTACGGCCAAAATCGGGCATTCCAAGTACCTTGCTTCCCAAGGCCGCAGGCGAAGTCATCCATCTTATCACCCACAGCAGTCAACCACTACATCTTGTATGTCCCATAAATCCTTTTGGGACCCTACACCCCCCGTATAGTGTTCATATCGACAATCGCAGGCGAAAAACTTTAGCGAAGTTTGTTTTTCGTCTAACCGCTTTAACAGCAGTGAATTACAGCAATTTTACGAGAAAAATCCGCTTATCAGTATTGAAAATACGATGGAAAAAGCCGTTGCCAAAGTGCGATAGCGAGCAGGCCCGGTACCAGTGTGTAAAAATCAGGCCCGATAAGAGAACATACTATATATTGGACTATGGCAGTGGTTACGAGCTGTGTTTGCGATGGTGTCCGAGAATCCGCTTGTTTACCAAAATCTCTGCCTCGCTCGACAGCAATGCCCGGCGGTTATAGGACCCGCAGGGCCGATTATGCCATAGCCATTTCCTTCAGCGAGCCGGGTATGCAACGACGCGATTCTTTCGCGGCCGATGCAACTGTTCCTAAACTCACAGATGATTCCGGACGATGTTTGTGTACAAAGTGAGAAGCAGTGCCGTGCACATGCGGTGACTACCAATCGATTCGCAACGCGAGTTTCACACAGGTATATGATTATGGAGGCAGCCCATTTATGGATACGAAAAAACCTCTCACCGGAATGGGTGAAGGGCGTAGCTGGCAAAAGGGAACCACGTTCTTTGAAATAATGGTCGCTATCGCCATCCTGCTTATGGCACTGATTGGCGGCTCATCCATGCATGCAATGGGCAGAAGCCAGCTCATCACTCAGCAACGATGCCAGGCGGCAATACACCTTGCTTCTTCACAACTCGAAGGACTCAGGGCAATGGGCTACGACGGGCTTGACGTAGGGGAACAGCAGAATGAGATTGCCACCGGCGGACAGACATATCTATGCCGGACATACACCCAGTTGACAGCCGAACCCACTGCCCAGGACCCCAGACCGTGCAAGCAGATTACCGTGTTTGTCGGCTGGTCACGGGGAGAACAGCAACACCTGTTCAGCTTGGCAACATACGTAGGGCCGTGAAAGGTGCGAAGGATGAAAAGAACGATACGACACGCGTTTACTCTCACCGAAATGCTGCTTGCGGTCGTCGCCGCGGCCGTGGTCTTCTGTGCTGCAGCGATAATCCTCGCGGCCGAACAAAGATTGTGGAACCGTGCCTTGCAGCAGGCCGCCTTGCAGCGAGACGCTTCGGTGGCTATGGTAAAAATAATGCAAGTTGTGAAGCCCGCCACCAGCGCCGTGATTGAAGATAGCGGCACCACGCTAACGATTCACGGCGACAGCGGCTGGACAAAGGTCCTCTTCGTGCCTGACCAGAGCAGTGTGGCGTACCAGGCGGAGGGCCAGGAACCGGAGACGCTGCTTAACGGCGTCGTTCAAAGCGCCACCTTCACAGTGCAGAACGGGGCAGTAACCGTTGGGATTCACCTGCTTCGTGGACAATCTGATGCCCGCCTGTCTCACACCACGTTAATGCGAAACCGCCCGGTGGGTACGTAAAGGAGCCCAAATATGCGCAGAAGAAATAGAGGTTTCGTCTTGCCGGCCGTCGTGGCCTTCGCCGTTATCTTCTTCTTAATCGGCCTGGCAGTCCTGAGCAACGCCGAGCAGGAGATGGTCCAGACGAGAATATCAATGAGTAAAGCCCGCGCCTTTTACCTTGCAGAGGCGGGCTTGGCCAGATTGAGCGAAGAACGTTACTACCCACGCGGTCGCAATCCCAACGACCCTGTTGTTGGTTCAACCGAAAAAGGCACCTATAGCGTCGAGGTTCACACGGACGTGACACCCAGCTACGCGATTTCCACAGGCACGTGCGGCCCGATACAAAAGCGGATACGCACGGAACTGGCCTTCCTTGCTCCGCCTTTCGAAAAATGCGTATATGGGCTTAACAACGCAGGAGGAAACTGGACATTCGCGCTGCGTGGCAGCGGCACTCCTGCCTGGAAAAACGGGCACTTAGTCGGTGGCGCTGACACGGTTCGTGGAAACATCTTCGTGGATGGGGATGCCCGGCTTTATGAGGAGAGCAAGGTGGTTGCCGCGCCGGTACCCAACACATATAATTTGAACGGCGACGTTACGGCAACGGGGAACATCTCTGTTACAGGCAGCGCCAGTATCGCGGGCAGCAGGCAGCCAGGCGCCGACGAGGCCAGCCCGGTTGACCTGCTTGCGATGGATTATCAGCACAATAATACGCACGACGTGGCGACTATCTTTCAGTCCGCGGGCGTCAGTTCAGGAAATCTGCCCGCAGGCAACGCGCTGCGGGACATATTCACCAAGAACCCCGGTGACAGGGTCGCCGAATGCGCCAGCACCACCGGCAATGATTATTTCCTTGAGCCGACCAGCGGTTTTATTCCCGGTAACCAGTTGGACGCCAAAACGTCCCTCAATCTCGGAGTTGACAGGGTTTATTATGTTGACGGTGACGTCTGGATTAACAGCGGCCAGACCTACGGCTTCAAAATCCAGGGCAGAGTTACTATTGTCGCAACCGGCAACATCCATATCAGCGACAATATGGAATACAAGGACACCGACAGCGTGGTTGGCCTGGTGGCTTTGGGGAAGTATGACGAGTCCGGGAATCTCATCAGCGGAGGAGACATCTATTTTGGCGACCCGAGATATGGGACTTTGTACACCGGCGCGGGACTGATGTACGCCGCCCATGACTTTTTATACAGCACCGACTCAATTACGCGGCAGTCCGCGGAGCCGCAAACGGGGTTTCGTATTTTCGGCAGCTTTGCGGCGTTGAACCGGGTCTCGGTGGAGCGCAACTGGTACACTCAAGGGAGCAGCGGCACTGCAAGGGCGGCCACTTATGACCCGGAACGAGGCGTCTGGATTGACGTTAAGGCAGGCACTGTACTTACGGCAACCGAGGTCACCTCGCTGCGTCATTACCAGATGGTTGTCAACTATGACGAACGGGTGAGAAATGCCGGCACACGGCCGCCCGGCCTGCCTCAAGGCGGGAACAGGATATTCGCCGGCTTATCAAAATGGCAGGAATTGCCGTGAGCTGCCGACCGTGCCAGGCCCGACTTGGCCGCTGTTATGCAACGGTAAACTGCCTCAGGTAGTTTCGGCTCTGCAAAACGGACGCCTTCCTCGTCTCGAGCGAACCCTCGAATGAACGGTCTTCGACCTCAATTACCGCGCAGCCGTCGTAGCCGACATCCGTCAGGGTGGAGAATAGCTTGGCCCAGTTGACGTCTCCTAAACCGGGAATCTTGGGCGTGTGAAACTCAAGCGGATTCGCAAGGATACCCACCTCGGCCAGCCGGTCCCAGCGGATTTTTGCGTCTTTGAGATGCACGTGAAATATGCGGTCTTTGAATTCCCTTATCGCCCTGGCCGTGTCCATAAATTGCCAGACAAAATGCGACGGGTCGAAATTCAAGCCGAAATTCTTATAGGGAATCGCCTCGAACATCCGCCGCCACATCACCGGGGTATTGCCGAGGTTCTTTCCGCCCGGCCATTCATCATTGGTGAAAAACATCGGGCAGTTCTCAATGCCTATTTTCACCTTGTTGCG
>CAYGVZ010000100.1:0-9392 GCA_964353475.1 uncultured Pirellulales bacterium
CCCGGTGCGCCGGGACAAATTGTTTTATTTCCGGAGGTGTGAGGCGGACCTCAGGAGAGCACGCCGGACACAGGGGGCGGTAAGAATAATGACCCCGCCCGCAGGGGGCGGGGCTAATCATTGTGGTTTTGGACATAGGCGATTCTGGCGGCGAGCTGGACGGGGGTGAAGCAGAAGCGTTTGTCGAATCCTTTTGTCCAGAGTCGTGCCGGGCGGCCAGACTTGCGAAGGGCGAACATCGACTTGTTCTTGTATCTACTGACGGCCTGCTCGATGGAATACTCGCAGGGTTCGGCCACGAAATGAACATGGTTTGAGCAAACCGCAATGGCGTGTATTGCGTGTCCGAGGGCGGTCGCTTCGGCGAGAATCGTTAGCCGGATTATTTCTCTTTCTTCTTTTGTAAGGGTTATGGTTTCGTACCTTTGCAGCTTGCGGTTGGCAGTTTTGATTCTTTCGTCACCGGGCAGGACACGGCCATTTTTCACATAGCCGCGTCTGTCGCCCTGCAGCCAGGCGCCATAGGTGGTCCAAGTGACCATATATCCCACAATCCCTGCCATACCCCGAAATTATAACCTGTCGTGCACTTCTGACCACTGTGTTGTTTCATTATTGCTTAGCCCCCACCCCTGTGGTGGGGGTGAAAGGTTAAACTCGGTGGGGAAAAAGGTCGATTTTAATGGGGGAGGGGTATAGCTCTGGTGAAGGTTCGATTTTCTTTTGACAAAGGTCCAATATAACACATAATTGGCACAAACGCAGCGTGGAATGGTATAATTGATAGTGCGGGCAGGCCGCGTTGGATTGGCGGGCCGGAAACAAAAGATGGCGAACGAGACGAATTACGATTCAGCATTTGGCAGGGTGGCTCTTGACCAGGGGCTTTGCACGGGGGATGAGCTGAGCCGGTCGTTTGAAGAGCTTGCGCTGCGCAAGAAGACCGAGGCGGCGGCCCTGAAGGACGTGATGGTACACCTGGGCTATATCACCGCGACCCAGGCGGAGCGGGTAAGGCACGCGATAAAGGAGAGCAAGGGCGGGGCGACTCACCAGATACCCGGCTACCAGGTATTGGGCAAGATAGGCGCCGGTGCAATGGCGGTTGTATATAAGGCCAAGCAGTTGAGCTTGAACCGGACTGTTGCGATAAAGGTGCTGCCGAAGCGATTCACCGAGAACCCGGAGTATGTAGAGCGGTTTTATAAAGAGGGGCAGGCGGCAGGGAAGCTCAATCACCCCAATATCGTGCAGGCGGTGGACGTCGGCGAGGCAGGGGGGTATCACTATTTTGTGATGGAATACGTCGAGGGCAAGACGCTGTACGACGACCTCTCGGCGGGCAAGGTGTTCGGCGAGCAGGAGGCGATAGGTATAGTCATCCAGGTGGCGGAGGCGCTGAGGCACGCGCATTCGGTGGGCCTGATTCACCGGGACGTCAAGCCGAAGAACATAATGATAAACAAGGAGGGAATAGTAAAGCTTGCGGATATGGGTCTTGCTCGCGAGACGACGGACATCGAGGCGGCGAAGACCGAGAAGGGCAAGGCATACGGGACGCCATATTACATCTCGCCCGAGCAGATTCGCGGCGAGATGGATATAGACGAGAGGGCGGACATTTACGGGCTTGGAGCGACTTTTTATCATTTGGTTACAGGGCGTGTGCCGTATATGGCGGACGACCCGGTCGATGTGATGAAGAAGCACCTGCGGGATGAGCTGATTCCGCCGGACCATATAAACACGGCGTTGTCGGCGGGGGTATCGGAGGTCATCGAGGTTATGATGGCCAAGAAGAAGGAGGACCGGTACCGCAACGTGGAGGAGCTGCTGGCGGATTTGGAGGCGGTCAGAGAGGGACAGCCGGCGCTTCGCGCGCACAAGCGATTCGATGTCTCGGTATTAGGACAACTGGAGGACGGCGAGGCAATCGACGCGGAGGAACACGTCAGTGTGGAACAGATTCTTGCGCGGTATAAGACCGTAATAGTGATTCTTGGTGCTGCGTCGGCGGTGCTGCTTCTGGTTGTTGTATTGCTGCTGCTGCGCTGATGTGGCGGAAACATACACAGGCGATGGGTATTGTCTGTAATTGGGTAGGGTATGCAGGGGCGAGGCGCGCGATTTTCTTCAGATGAGTTGGCAGCGGTATTGAGCCATTACGATATCGGCAAGATACGGAAAGTGATACGGCTTGTCGGAGGCAGCAAGGGCGCACCCAAGACAGTTGTCGTCACGACTCAGGGGAAATTCGTTTTGAAGCGTCGGCCGCAGGGCAAGGACGATGTGTACCGGGTGGCCTTCGCACACGCGGTGCAGGAGCACCTGTCGAAGCGTTATTTTCCGATTGCGCCGCTTCTGGCGACGCGGGATGAGTTCAGCACGCTATTGCAGTTGAACAACAATATCTATGAGATGTTCAAGTTTGTGGGGGGCCAGCGCTACAGCGGGTCTGCCGATGAGACGATTGACACGGGCAGGCAGTTGGGCAGGTTTCACCAGTACCTGACGAATTTTGCGTTCGAGTGGGAGCCGCTCAAGGCGAGTTTCCACGATTCGATGACCGTGAGGGGGCATCTCAAGACGGTGGCGTCTGACAGCTCGCCCAGTCCCGACAGGCGGCTGCAGGAAATGGGCGAGGAACTGATGAGATTATATAATGCATCGGCGGTCCGCGTGAATGAGCTGGGCTTTGACTCGTGGGACCAGCAGGTCGTGCACGGAGACTGGCATCCGGGCAATATGCTGTTCGACAAAGGCAAGCTCGTCGCGGTGCTTGATTTTGACTCGGTGAAGATTGCACCGCCCGTGACGGATTTGGCCAATGCGATGCTTCAGTTCTCGCTTGTCGGATTTCAGCCCAACCCGGTGGACTGGCCCGATTATCTTGACCAGGCCAAGCTTGTTCAGGTGCTTCACGGCTACTGTGAAGCGATAAAACTGGACCGCAGTATGCTGCACTCCCTGCTGGATTTGATGATAGAGACGATGATAGCCGAGGCGGTTGTGCCCATAGCAGCAACCGGATTTTTCGGGAATCTTACCGGCACAGATTTTCTGCAGATGATTCGCCGCAAGGCATCCTGGATAGACAGAGACCGCCAGACGCTGATGGCGGCAATTGAATCGTGAGCGGCGGCTAAGGCGTGTTTCGCAGAGAGAGCAGTTTTCGGACAATATCCAGCGCGGCGGCGGGGCGGGCCAGGCGCCGGGCGTTCCTGCGCATTTCACCAAGGCGTTTCGGGTCATCAAGCAAGTTGTCAATCTTGTAGGCAAGTATGGGCAGGTTGTTGCAGCGAATGGCGACGCCTTCTTCAAGCAGGTGGTCGGCGTTGCGTT
Organism: uncultured Pirellulales bacterium; assembly: GCA_964353475.1. Lineage (GTDB taxonomy): Bacteria > Planctomycetota > Phycisphaerae > Sedimentisphaerales > Anaerobacaceae > CAYGVZ01. The sequence goes on from CAYGVZ010000100.1 coordinate 3,343, forward strand.
CTTCCTGTCCCTTGATGGGATTGACAATCACGATGGGTAAGTTCTTGGCGAGGGCCTCTGAAGAGGTGAGGCCGCCGGGCTTGCCCAAGAGCAGGTCGGCGGCAGACATATACTCATCCATTTGGGTGGTGTAACCAACTGGGACAATTCTTAGAGGACAATGGGGCGGCAGTTGGCGTGCAAGTTTCTCGATACGTTTTTTCAACTCGTCGTTTTTGCCGCAGACGGCGACAAGCTGCGCCTTGATCCTCATAGTTGTCAGCGGTTGTATGAGCATCTCAATTGGCCCGACGCCAAAACCGCCGGCCGAAAGAAGGATTGCCGGCAGATGCGAGTCGAGTCCGAACTTGAGTCGCATCCGGGTCTTGTCTTTGTGCTCGGCAAAGACGGGGTCGATGGGTATGCCGGAGACAGTGACCTTGTCGGCAGGGACGCCGAGCTGCCGGAGGTGACGGCTTGTTTCTTCGAGCGCGACAAAATAATGTTCGTAATTATGGCACAACCACATTGCGTGAAGGTCGAAATCGGTAACGACGATGGCTTGCGGTGTGGCCAGGCGGTGTTTCGCTTTGAGCCAGGAGATAATCTCGGCGGGGAGGAAGTGGGTACAAACAGCGATATCGGGCCGGAATTCGGCAAGCATTTTCACAAACGGCCGGGTGTTGAGCTTGTCGAAGGCGAGGCGTCTTCGTTCGCGGCGCCAGGGCTTGTCGAAGTAGTCGTAGAGCCAGCCAAGCAGGTCAGGGGCTTTGTCAACGAGTTCTATGTAGGTCTTTGAATAGAGCCGCTCAAAGAGCTTGTTTGTGTATTGAAGGGTGTCAATGTTGCGGATGTTGCGGGCGGCGCTGAGCTGGACAAATGCCTTCTCAATCGCCTGTGCGGCCCGTACGTGTCCTGCACCTGCGGAAGCCGAGAGTATTAGCACCTTGTCGAACATCGATACCTCCATCACCGCGCTATTTCGGTGCGGTTGACTCGACTTTCTGAATGCTTATCCTGATGGTTTTGGCGGCGTAGTCAAAGGTATTGATTAACAGGAAGAAAAACAGCGCAACGCCTATGGCCAGCAGTACGGCGGTAAGCCAGTGATGGGGACGAAAACGTTTGATGGAGGGGACAAAAGCGACAAGTGCAAAAAGGGCGGCAATGACGGTAACGGCGTCGTAACTCGCTCGCTGCCAGTAGCCGCCGCCGAGGTGAATCCAGATTCCAAATTCGTCGAAGGTAAGTCCCATTCCGACCCCGTAGAGCAGGGCGGCAACCTGGAGGTTTCGGCCGTGCGGGCGGGTGAGAAGCAGATAAGCGCCAACGCCGGCAAGCAGGAAGATGCCGTAGTTGAGGTGATGGATGTGTGTGCCGCCCACGTAGAGGTAGAGGTCGGGGATTTTGCGCGACATAATCATAAAGACGATGATTCTGGCAGTGATGAAAGTGAGCAGAAAAGCGGCAAGAACGGTTCTTGCCAGTCGGGCGGGTGCGCCCGCGGAAACAGAAAATATGGGCGTCTTGTCGAGCATAAAAACCTCGTAAGATAAACGCCGGGAATTCTACAGGATTCGGATGGATTGTGAAACAAAAACCCCTGACCCCTGAACAAGCCCGTGGGCCAAATAAACGTGTCTGTGCTGAAGTGTTCTTATTCGGTGGCTTTGGGTTTGGCGTACTGGGCGATGACCTGCATCTGGGTGTTTGGCGGGACGACCTCGTAGTGGCTCAGCGTCATCGAGTAGCTGCCGCGTCCCCCGGTAACGGATTTTAACTGGCTGTTGTACTGGGTGACTTCGGAGAGCGGGACCTGCGCCTTGATGACGGTCATATTTCCCGGCAGCATATCCTGGCCGAGGACTCTGCCGCGTTTTCCTGCGAGGTCGCCGGTGATTGTACCCATATTCTCAGCGGGGCAAGTGACTTCGATGTTGACGATGGGTTCGAGCAGGACGGGCTTTGCTTTTTTCAGGCCGTCCATAAACGCCTCTTTGCCCGCGATGCGAAAGGCGATTTCCTTTGAGTCAACCGGGTGGTGCTTGCCGTCGTAGATGGAGCATTTGACGTCCTGCATCGGGAAGCCGGCGATGACCCCTGATTCCATAACGTCGTTGACGCCCTTGAAGATGGGGGCCTCGTATTGCCCCGGGATGGAGCCGCCGAAGATGTCCCAGCTAAACTGGAGCGACGGCTGGGAGTTTCGCTCGGCAGGTTCCACGCGGAGATAGACCTCGCCGAACTGTCCCGCTCCGCCCGTCTGCTTTTTATGGCGATAATGGCCCTCCGCCTTGACGGTAATGGTCTCGCGGTAGGGGATTTTCGGCTCTTTGGTGGTGACCTGGAGTTTGGAACGGTTGTGCATTTTTTCAAGGGTAACGCGGAGGTGAAGGTCGCCCAGGCCGCTGATGACAAGCTCTTTTGTCTGAGTATCACGGCTGACTTTGAAGCAGGGGTCTTCTTCGCAGAGCCGTTCAAGGGCAGCGCTGATTTTCTGCTCGTCGCCCTTGGCGGCCAGCTCCAGTGCAAGCGAGAACATCGGCTCCGGCAGGGCAGGCACGACAAATTGTCCTGCAACCTTGCCGTCGTGGACAAGGTCGCCGGTCCTTAGCTCGTCAACCTTGCCAAGGGCGATGATGTCGCCGGCCATGCCGGTTGGTATCTCACCGGTGTCGCCGCCCTGCGATTTGAGTATATGGCCCGGCCGTATGCCTTTTTTCCCGTCGTTGCGAATCAAATTCGTATCGGGCTTGAGCGTTCCGCTGAACAGGCGAATCGTTGCGAACTTCATATTGGAGCGCTGGTCGAATGCGATTCGGAATACCAGTCCCGCCAGGGGTGCAGCGGGATTGGGACTGAGAGTGGTGGTGTTGTCGCCTGCTTTAAGAACTGCAGGCGGCGCCTCGAGGGGAGAAGGGGTGAACTTGACTATCATATCGAGCAGCTCAGTAACGCCGAGCTCTTTGCGGGCGTTCGTGAAGAGGATGGGTACGACGGTGCCTGCCTGAAGTGCCTTTACGAAGACGGACGCGATTTTTTCCGCCGATACTTCCTCGCCGCCGAGGTATGCCTCCATCAGCTTGTCGTCCGCCTCGATTATGCTTTCGACCAGTTCGGTATGCGCCCTGGCGACGTCCATAACGGGTGAAGCGCCGGCTGTGTTCTCGATGCAGTCGATTATGGAATTCTTGTCGGCGGCGGGCAGATTGGCGCAGCGGCATTGCTTGCCGAACAACTCCTGAATGATCTTGACAAGCGAGGGCAGGTCGGTGTTCTCGGCGTCGATTTTATTTATGACAATCAGCTTTGATTTGCCGGCCTGGGTGGCGGACTCGAAGAGTTTCCGCGTGATGGTCTCGATGCCGGCAGTGGCGCTGATGACTATGATGGCTGTCTCGGCGGCGGGGATTGCCTTGATTGCCGGGCCGACAAAGTCGGGGTAGCCGGGGGCGTCGATTATGTTTATGAGCTTGCCGGCGTAGTTGGTATGGACAATGGCAGAGTGGATGGAGTGTCCATGTGCTTTTTCTTCATCGAGGTAGTCGCAGAGGGACGTTTTTTCATCGACGCTGCCTAAGCGGTTGGTTGCCCCGGTTTTGTGGAGTATTGCCTCAGCCAGGGATGTTTTGCCTGCCCCGCCGTGCCCTAACAGTATCACGTTTCGTATATCGCCTGTACTTGCCACTTTTGCTTCTCCAACAACGGTAAGAAACGCCTGATTTCCGTGAAAAACCCTAAGTATAGACCATCAGGCGCGATTCGACAACCAATTTTCGCAAAAAACGCGGCTTCCAGCATTACCGCCAAGCACGGCAATTTACCGCGGAGATTCCTAATTGCGGCCCGCAAGGGCCGTCCCGAGGGGACGGATTTCAGATTGCGGATTTTTGATTTTGTTTAGACGCCGTGAAAGGCATTTGGCGGGCAGGCGTGGTCAGAGGCGGTCGGCCTTGGGATGGGTGGGGGGTAAATGTGGATTTTTGCGTTAATAATCAGGGTGCGAGGGGTCAGGGGCGGTTCCTGGGGGGGCAGAAGCGGTCGTTAAAAGGTCAGGGGCGGTCGATAGAACCGCCTCTGTGGTTTTTGAGCCAGAAATGGGGGTCGTGGTGCGATATTCGCTCAAAAATGAGGGTGGAGATAGGCAGAATTGAGGTCAGGGGCGGTCGGGGCGACCTCATCTGAGGGATGCGGGTGAGCATCAAAAGAGGATGCTGGATACGCTACGCTCGATGCTCGACTCTTCAAAGGGAATCTTGACAGGCAAGGGTGGTTGGGGGAGAATGTACTGCAAATGGAGTCGGAAAAGATTGAGTTTAAGGCGATATGAACAAAGATTATGAGAGAAGCTATAATCTCACGAATAGGTGTTTTGGTTGGGGCAGCAATAACAGTTGCTAATGATTGGCTAAAAGACCGGCGAGCAATAGTTATTGAGAAGATAAAGCTTCATGATAAGGATAAATTCGAAGCTTACCGGAGGCTTTATACTTTCGCAAGTAAAATATCTAATTCGACTTTTCCATTGGCCGACCAAAAGGAAGCCAGCTTTCGGTTTATAATGAAAAGCGATTTTAAAGAAGTGCAGAATTCAATTCTTCATTATTCAGAAGATATTAGTACAATTATTAAGGAGTATAGTAACGTTTTTTTTGTGCATGACATCACCAGATCTAATTCCGGACACAGAAGATTACGTTAGTGAATTTGTTGAGAAGAAGCTTTTTGATTCCGCCGAAAAGCTTAAAATGCTCGCGAAGAAAGACATAGGAACGTTTTAATTCTTATGAAGCTTGAATTTGCCCCGAAACGTTCATGATGGAAACAGATTTAAGGTGACATAAACATAAATATATGTATTCATTTTTCGGAATACCACTTAACTTTGATCCTTTAGCGCTTACGGTTGCATTAGTTGCAATATACTTTGTCATAAAGGAATCACGCAGCAATAATAATGTTATCATTAAAATTTTGGAATGCTCTTCAGAATTAAGACAAAATGTTTTAGAAAATAAGTCGTTTTTCAATTTGAAGATTGTTATTCAAAACACGGGATTATCTTTGCACGACATAACTCTATCTTTAAGCTACCATGGTCCACAGCATTCAGGCCGAATATATGTTTCGATACCAGCTAAGAATAAGTCGTCCTATAGTGGGGAGTTTGCCAAAGGGATGATTGCTGAATTTGAGTTTAAATCTTATGAGCTGAAAGATTTTGCTCCACTAACAAAGACGTTGAATGATATTAGATTGCAAGATACTACATTGAATTTGTATTCGCAGAATTATCTTGCAAAATCTTTCAGGATTGGAGGATTAAGAGATAAGATCATTATTCGATGGAATAGGATAGCCCAGAAATTGCGATATCAAAAGAAGGTAGGGTTAAGTCCGGAGGGATGCCCTGTTGTTAAATATTACGGTTTTCCAGTATTTTATACATTAGAAGACAAGTTGAATTTGTTTCTCGATTCCATAAAACACGGGAATCCAAATGACACTTCAATTTGACGCAAAAAGTTTTATGGCGGATGCTGCTCTGCGAGTCGCTACGTAGCACGAGTAAGGGATAAAATGGAAAAGGGCATAATTGTCCGGCTGCATAAAGATTTTGAGCAAAGCGTTTACAGGGACCAGGAAACCGGCCTGGAATTCTGGCTTGCAAGGGAATTACAGGATTTGCTTGGTTATGCACAATGGCGAAGTTTTGAGGCAGTTATAGAAAAAGCAAAGACCGCTTGTAAGAATTCAGGACATAATCCCCCTGACCATTTTGCGCAAACCCGCAAAATGGTTGACATCGGCTCAGGGGCAGAACGGGAAATTGATGACATTGCCCTTACCCGTTATGCCTGCTATCTCATTGCCCAAAACGGCGACCCGTCAAAAGACCAGATTGCCTTTGCCCAGACATATTTTGCCGTTCAGACCAGAAAACAGGAAATTATTGAAAAGCGAATAGCTCAAATTGAACGACTCAATGCGCGACGGAAACTGAGCATATCCGAAAAAGAACTGTCAGGAATAATATACGAAAGATTATCCGATGAAAAATCCTTTGCACG
>CAYGVZ010000101.1:0-1217 GCA_964353475.1 uncultured Pirellulales bacterium
CACGATGGTCCAGAAAAACGCGCCGTCGCCGAGATTCCTTAGCACGTCTTCACACTTCGCCTTGTATTTTGAGTAATCGGTTAACGGCTCAAGAGGCAGGTCTTCCGTAACTTCATCGTTGTCTTTCACGCCATAGACGCTGGAGCTTGAGGCGTAAATGAATCGCTTGACGCCGGCTTTTTCCGCGACGTCAACTAATCCGAGGAAAGCGTCGTAGTTAATCGACCTTCCAAGCTCTGGGTCCAGCTCGTATGACGGGTCGTTGGAAATGCAGGCCATGTGAATAATCGCATCGCAGCCGGGTATCTCTTTTTCAAGCATCCCCCTGTCTCTTATGTCCCCCTTGACCTGAATCAGCCTGGGATTGCCGGCAACTGCATCGAGAACATCTTCGCCGTACATATACAGGTCGATGACCTTGACGTGGTGCCCCTTAGCGAGCAGTTTCGGAACAAGGACGGAACCGACGTAGCCGGCGCCGCCGGTCACTATAACCTTCGATGATTTACTCATACGTACGAACCTGCCTTCACCGCCTTCCTGGCGGAAATCGCCGCCTGCGCGATGGCAATATCGCTTATGCAGTGGCAGAGATATTGGTGAATGACCTCCACAAAGCCGTACTCGCTGGAGGGGACATAGAAATTATACGTGCCGAGCAGACGCAGGGGATTATCCTCGCCGAAACCGGACAGGGTGATAACGCTGCAGCCCTTGAGCTTGGCGGCACGCACCGCCCTGATGATGTTTTCGCTCTTGCCGGAACTGCTGACCGCGAAGAGCACGTCATCGCCTTCCGCGAAAAACTCTATGGGCTTTTCAAAAACGTGCTCGTATCCGAAATCGTTGCTTATGCAGGTGAGCAGCGCCCCATCGTTAAAAGCCAGCGATTTAATGCGGCCATTTTTCCAGAGGTCGATGGCAAAATGGCTGGCAATTGCGGCGCTGCCGCCGTTGCCGATGCAGATTATCTTCGCCCCGAGGTCGGACTGCCGCATCATAAGCCCGCAGACCGTTTCAATGCCTTCGTGCGCGTCGATATCGCTGCCGCGGTAATCAGCGCACTTGACGGATTCGAGCAGGGCCACAAAATTTCTCTGATATGCCTTTGCATACTGTCCCATCGCACGTCCTTTCTATTTCAAGAGCGCGTGGATAAATTCGAGCAGCTCGTGCTTTTCGACCGGCTTTTTATTGCACACAATCTGGCACGCTAA
>CAYGVZ010000101.1:1317-9315 GCA_964353475.1 uncultured Pirellulales bacterium
AGAACAACGTATATCGGGTTGTGGTACTTGGTAATCAGGTTGTACCCCGCGTTGGCGCCGTTTGTCTGTGTATTGACCGCAAACCTCACCGGCGCCTGCTCAATGACCTTAATCATCCTGTCGGTTATGAAGCCGTGGCCGAAATCCGAGACAAGAACAACATCGTAAGACGGAATTACGCCCTCGAGGTATTTTATGATGGTGGACTCAAGCTCCTCGTTTATGTAATTGTCGTTAAGGTAGTTTATTTCGAATATCTTCTGGTTCAGGTAACTGTTGATGTATCGCTTTTTTACAATGGCCGGGCCGTCGTCCCTGTAAAAAAGCTTCACCCTGACGTTGGGCTTGAGGTTGGTCATAATGAAACGCTCTTTGGAGTCGTCGTTGCCCAGCAGCGAGATAATCTGAACGTCGTCACACAGGCAGGAGATGTGATTTGCTATGGCAAAAGCCCCCCCCACAAAAATCTCGTGAGCGAGATACTTATTGACGACAAGATGCGCCTTTGACGACTTCCCTATCGGCTCGCAGTAGTGGTACTCGTCTATGAAGCCCTCGCCTATCAGCAGTACCCGTGTCTTTCGCAGGGTATTCAGGCGCTCGAGAATATCGTTGAAGCAGTACTTTTCAGATAAAGTCCTGATAAACTGTCTGGTTTCAGGGGAATAGACGTCCAGAAACCTGTTTATAATCTCGGATGAGCTGAATGTAAAGCCGGACGTCTCGTATATTTTGCTTCTGCCGAAATGAAACTCTCTCTCCTCCTCGAATATCTTGTCGTGGATTTTCCTGTCGCGGTCCTTGTACGCCTGGCCTTTTGCAAAGATATCGGGTTTTATCAGCTTGACGCACGCAAAGGGAATATCGTCATCGACCACGCACACGTAATCAACCTGCTCAAGCGAGGCGACGTTTTCCGCCCTGAGGTTGTCGGGAAAAATCGGCCTGCCGGGCCCCCTGCGGACGTCTTTATCCTTGATGACAGTAACCACCAGAATATCGCCTTGGCTTTTGGCTGAGCCGAGATGGGCTATGATGCCCGGGTGGATGAGGTCGAAAATGCCGTGGCTCTGCACAACGATTTTGCCTTCGCTTTTCAACTCTTCAACTCTTCTGATGAGTTCATCGAGCACCAGGACCTTCTGGTCGATTGAGGATTTGACGAGCGTTTCCATAATCAGTTCCTGTCAACTGAGATAGGTGTTAATCAGTTTTGTGGATGAGAAGACGATTTCATGGGTGAATCTCAGTTCCGCACCAATCTGCCGCACGACCTCGGCTTCTCTCTGGATTTTCCCTGTCCCGTCTTCGAGCTGTTCGAATTCCTGCCCTTTGACGTAGATATGTGGTCGCAGGAGGCGAAGCGTCTGCTCGGCGGTGGGCCATTTATTGACGGCGACATAATCAACACATTCAAGGGCGGCAATGGACTCAGCTCGCAGGTTCTGGTCAAAGACCGGCCTGTCGGGGCCTTTATCCACATATATGTCCGGGGTAATGGTAACGATAAGAACATCGCCCATTTTTTTGGCGGCCTGGAAATACTTGATATGGCCCGGGTGCATCAGGTCGAAACAGCCGTGGCAGTGAACCACAGTCCTGCCGGAGGATTTCAGATGTTTTACCCTGTCGGCCAAATCATCAATATCGAGAATTTTCATAGACATCGTTTAATACCTGCACCGTAACCTCATACCCCTTTGACAGTATCCCTCGCAGGTACAGGAGCGTTCTCCATCTCGTTTATACAATTCCACAAGGCAGGGATGGTGTCCTCGTGTTTGCCGCAGACATAGAAGCTCTCACCCCCGTCGGCGACCGTTCTTATCAGCATCGTTTTTAAGGGTCTGAAATAGTAGGCGGGGTCGTCCTTTGACGGCTCTTTTTTAAGGTCGCCTTCGATTCTCTGAATATCACAGACCAGCGTGGTAAAGTGCCTGATGGATTTTCCCCGGCTGTGAGCAGCGTTCCTTGCCATATTCAGCGTCTTGAGGAATACCTCAGGCGCCATAACGGCGCTGCCGAAGTTCATAACCACGCCGCCTTCAAGATTCTCAACCACTGCAGCTAAGCAAAGAAAATCCCGATAAGACGTCTCGCCTGCGGCGGCGCCGTCGCAGTTCGGATGTTCATGAATTATATCGTAGCCGATGCCCACATGAATCGTAACGGGGATTTGAAGCCGGCAGGCGGCGGCAAGAATACTCGTGTCTTTGAAAGGGAAGTCCCCCTCAAGAATTGCCTGCCCGACTGCCTGCCCCATACCAAGACCTTTTCTGTAGCCCGCATTTATGTAGTCGTTCAGACGCCCGGTTTCCCGCCACAGGCCGAACTGCCCTTCCGTCATGTACCTGGCAACGTTCTCCGTTGTCGCACCGATGAGAGCAAACTCAAAATCGTGAATCATACCCGCGCCGTTGGTTGCGATACAGCAGATGTACCGGCGCTCCATAAGGTCAATCAGGTACCTCTGGACGCCTGCTCTGATAACATGCCCGCCCATCATCAAAATGGCGGAAACACCGGCTTCCCTGGCGCGGGCAAGCCGGAGGGCAATTGGTTTTAACTGGCGCCCAAGCCCGCTGTCCACCCGCCCCTGCAACGGGCGTATGGTCAGGATATCCAGGTCGTGCTTTCTTTCCGACAATGGCTTTATCGTTAAATTGTTTTTATTAAATAGCGTTAATTGCATAGCATCCCGAAACGTCTTCCAAATCCTGCTGATGTGTCAGCCGATGCCCCCTGTTGTGCCCACGCGCAAACGAGGCCGACAATCGCAAACAGATGTAGATACCGCCCCCATATTCAACACCCACCAGGTCCTCAACGGCATCCGCCGTCTGCCCCGCACTGCCAATGTCTCAGCGTGACAGACACCCTCGCAGCTTGAGGCCTGGTTCCATCCATTTCAGGCCGCTCTTGCCCAATGATTCCAGCAAAAAGGCCAAAAACACCGCAAACGTAAACGACCCCACGCCGGCGATAAGAACCTTTCGTTTTGCGCCGAGCGGCATCCTTGTCTCAGGGGCAATCGCTTTGTCGAGCACCTGGATTGTGGGCATATCCTTAGCTTCCTCGATTTTGGCAATCTCGCACTCTTTGGTAAGCAGCTCGTAGAGCATCTCCTGGATTTTTGCATCGCCGCTGAGAATGCTGTCTATCTTGCTGAGTTTCCCTTCGATTTCGCGCAGGCGGTTTTCGAGAAAAATTCGCTTGCTGGTCGCCTGGCTGACCGAGAGGCGTCTGTTTTCCCGGTTCAACTCCTCAACAAAGGCGTTTGCTATGTCGGCGGCCCTTTGCGGGTCTCTGTCGGTTACAGTTATGCGAAGAATGCTGTCCTTCGAAAATCTGACGTCTGTATTGTCGTGAAGCATTACCCGGGTGATTGAACGCTTTTCAACCTTGTAAACGTTCATCAGGTCAAACCTGTCAATGATGGCATCGGCAACCACCCTGCTTCTCAGCAATCCCGTGTAAAGCTCCGCTATACTGCTGACGCCGACCGCCTCACGCAGCGAAGGCGTCAGTCCAATGCCGAGGCCGGCGCCAAATCCGGCTTCCCTGCGCAGCATATCCATCGGCGGCACAACAGAGGCGGTAGCAGCGTATGTTCTCGGCAGCAGCAAACTGACAAGCCCCGTCAGAAAGACAACAACGAAGCAAGTCGTGAAAATCATCCTGCGGTATTTTGAAACAACAGCAAAGTAATCGGCAAGGGCAATCTCATCTTTCGTCGCCACTGAAGATGGCACGGCAGGGGCCTGTGCCTGCACGGCTGCCGTATCGGCCTGGCTGCACTGGTTTTCCATATCATTCATCGAATATCGCCTCCCGCTGCATTTATCAAAGGGCGAGCACTACTCCTGCCGCTAACGCCGCCTGGAACAGGATTTCAGTTATGTCTTTCGTGGTCTTGAGCATGATGAACTTATCCATCTTTCTTGGGACAACGATTGTGTCGCCGGGGTTAAGGCGAATACCCATAAACCCGCCGAAATGCCACTGGTGCGAATCCCCGTCCCAATAGACCTTGCCTGGGTTCTTCTGGGCGATACTGACAACCGAGCCGTCCGCCTTAATCACGCTTATCTGTTTGCCGTCCGCCTCTTTGGTTATGCCGCCGACCTTTTGAAGATAATAAGCAACCGGCTTATTCTTTTCGTAGAGCATCGCGGTCGGATTAAACACTTCGCCGACAACGTTTATGACCGCCGGCGTTTCGGGAACAACAAGCGTGTCTCCCCTTTCAAGCTCAAAGTCGTATTTCGAACCTCTGAACGTATCGAGGTCGGCCAGCTTAACAACAACTCTGCCGTCAACCTTCACGGACCGCAGCTTGGTGAGAAGCTCTCGTTTGGCCTTCAGCGCAAGCTCCTGGCTCTTAACGGTGTCCTCATCCAGCGCCCCGCTTATCGCTCGGTCGGTGCTGGTAAGTACGGTCTCCTCAATTTGCGTGACTAATTCATCCATTCTTTGCCGCTGGACGGCCTTTGCGCTTTCACGGTTAAAGACCGCCCCCCGAAGATAGGCACGCTCGGTAAACCCGCCGGCGCGCTCAATAAGCAAGCTGATGGTCTCGCCTTTTACTACAGGATATACCCCGGGAAAGCGGACCTGGCCGGAGATAGCGGCAACTCGGTCGAATTCAAGGTCGGGTATCGAGCGGACAATCAAATGGTCGTAATCCTGCAGCTCAATATCGTATGAAGGGTCGCCGGCGAAAACTTGTTCTATGTCGATATCTATTTTCTCGGTTTGCACACCCGCCTGGCTTATGTGCCTGCGCGTCAGCTCGGCGCTTTTGAGGTAGGCGTTTTTCTGCGGCCCGCCCGCGGCGTCCAGTAATTCGCTCAGCCGCATGCCGGGTATGAAGCGGTACTCGCCCGGCCTATAGACCATACCGTCAACCGAAACGCTGCGCTTACCCTTCTGGTCCCAGCGATAGATGCGGATGGTGTCAAAGCGAGACAGCTCCATATTTTCGGAGGAGTCGCCCTGCAGTACTCGACCTATGTTAAACGGGATGACTATCGGATGATAGTCCGGCTCGACTAACCGTTCTATTTCCGCATATTCAAGGTTTGCCTGGGGCAGTATTGCATCATACGAACCAATAACATCGCTGATTCGCATCCCATCCTTGAACTCGTACTTGCCCGGCCGGACGGCGTGCCCCTCAAGATGCACCACGTTTTGCTCGAAAGACGAAACTGGAAACACCTTTATCAGGTCGCCATCCCTGATGATAATCCGCGCGACCTTGCGGCCGTCATTGGCGTCTGACAATTCGGAAATGTCAAAATCGACCACTATACGCCTCTTGTGCGCCTCAAACCGCTCGACCTGCGCCCGTTGCAGCCACCCGGCGTAAGTAACACTGCCGGCCAGCTCTATCACCTGTGCGAGGGTCATCGTCTCGCTCATTTCATAGATTGCGGGGCGTTTCACGCTGCCTGCCACGCCAACAACCGGGCCAATGAGAGGTACGAAGACGGTATCGCCGTCCTGGAGACGCATATCATCGCTCTTGTCACCGCCTAAGAGAAAATCATAAAGGTCGATGGTGACGGCCACCTGGCTGGCTCTTACAAGGCGAATGTTCCGCAATGTGCCGCTCTTGGAAGGTCCACCGGCGGCAAACAGGGCATTGATAACTGTTGAAAGAGAGCTGAGCGTATAGCCGCCCGGCGTCTGCACCTCGCCTACAACAAACACTTTTATTGTCCGCAGGCGGTTCATAGTAAGCGCCATTCTGAAATCCGTCAGCTTTCTCGAAAGCTGGTCGTAGAGGTAGCTCTCGAGCTTGCCCAGGGTCATATTGGCTACATTCAGCACACCGACTTCGGGCAGAGTAATCTCGCCGTTTCGATTGACAGTAACACTGTACTGGACGTTGACCCTGCCCCATAGCGTTACAGTGAAACTGTCACCGGGTCCAACAACGTAATCGGGCCCTACCGGCACATCTGTTATCGGCGCGAATGTGGAAACTGACTGCTGAAAGAGTTCATAGCCGAACTGTGCGATTGTCTTTGAGACATCGCCGCTTGCCTGGCCGGAAAAGAGCGATTCGATGGGAGAAAGTTCGGTTGCGGCGGCTACGGCCGGTTGCTTAGGCACAGAGGGTTGCGGTTTGGCAGGTTCCGCGGTCTGAGCCGGCTGGGCAGCGGGTTCCTGGTCCGCCGATGAACGAAGCACCTGCGCCACCTGTTCAGCCGAAACTGAAGGCGAGGCGGGCTGCGCCGGCGCAGCAGATGGCGGCGTGGACTGTTGAGCAAACGATATGCTCGCCGCCGCCAGAAACAGGGCCGTAACCAGACCAAAGGGCTTTGCCCAGCCGCCCGTCTGGGAAAATACCGCGGAAAAGACGCTGATAAGTGCTCGCGGAAAATGAGCACTCCTCAGCCAGGCAATACGTACCGAGAAGATGCGTTCCATCGTACACTCCTTTGTGACCTGTTTCTGGGTCTTAAACTACATCAGATGTACGTTCTTGAATTAGGCGACATTATGAATGGCCGCTGGGGCTTTCCCGACGTACTCTGTCCCTGTCGGTTGCGCCTTTGGATATGCATCTGTACACCCTCGGACATTCTTTGGAAGGGAGAAAGCCGGTCTGCCATTACCCCCGCAAACCGACAACACCCCCGGCAACATCAAAAGATGTCAATACCAAGTCCACAAAGACAGAAAAATTGTCCCCCGCTGAAGCCTCTTGCAGCACAACAGAGTGCATCCACATGCCTGCCCAAGGCACAACCCCCAAAACTGTTCGCCCAGTTCCACAACCTTATTACAGATAGACCGGCGTACTGAAAACCCGGTAAAAAACAGCCATTATCACGGTCAAAGGACTGCGCGTCCGTACATATTATTCGACAAAACAACTCTTCGGACTTTACATTTTTTATGGGACTAGCCGATAAATAGACAGATAATGACACAGGCAGAACGTATATGGGGGCAGCTAAAAGCATTGACCGCGGCATTGGACCTTGTATAGTCAGCCGAAATGGTTCTATGGTTGCGGCAAAACGGAGGCGTATGCCAAGAAGCATTGCCATTACGGTATTGGTCGGCCTGGGCCTGTCTTGTCTATCCTTTGTATCGACAAATGTCCCGCTTGGGCACTGGAGCTACGATGCGATTGACAAACTCGCCGGCCAGGGGCTGATTGACGGTGCGATGCTCTCGACCAGGCCGTTATCTCGGCTTGAAATGGCCCGCCATATTGCAGAGGCCTGCGAGCGAGCAGAGGAAAAAAACGAGAAAAACCCCGTGGCCCTTGCCATCATTGAGCGGTGCAAAAAAGAATTCCAGCAGGAGCTGATGACAATGGGGACTGTGGATGGGGCCGCCCCTCAAAGCTATTTTAAACCTCTTGAAGACCCTTACGTCAAATATCTCTATGCACAAAACAAACCCGACATAGAAAACATCCGGGGCGATGAGTTCGACAAGGCGTCCAACTGGCGGGCCGGCTTTGCGTCACGGGCAACCCTTTATGACACCCTGGCATTTTACGCTCATCCGGAGTACGCCGGCTCATCTGATAAGCCGGACAGGGACATCAAGCTGATTGAAGGTTATGGCAATATCGGTTTGGGCAAATTCGAAATCGAAGTCGGGAAGGACTCCCTGTGGTGGGGACCGGGCTATCACGGTGCGCTTTTAATGAGCAACAACGCCGAACCATTCAAAATGGTGAAGGTCTCAACGCCACAGCCGGTGGCGCTGCCGTGGATATTCCGCTCGCTTGGGCCTTTTAAAGCCGTCTGGTTCCTTGCCGAGCTGGAAAAGAACAGGGACTATCCCAAAGCAAAGCTAACGGGCCTGCGAGTGCATTTTAAACCGCACCCGGCGGTCGAACTGGGACTTCTCAGGGCAATACTTTTTGGCGGAGAAGGCAGACCGGGATTGGGCGCCGCTGACTACTGGGATATCTTCCTGGCTACCAAAGAAAACCAACCCGGCAAACTCGATAACGACCAGTTGGCC